>JBJTGD010000027.1:0-5171 GCA_046093735.1 Acidimicrobiia bacterium
CGGCACGACGGTCGCACAGGTAGAGCCAGCCGTCATCGTCTACGAAACCGATGTCACCGAGTGAGAACCACTCACCACTCACCGCTTCGGCTGTCTTCGCTGCGTCGTCCTTGTACTCGAAGGGTCGGCCATCGCTGAACCAGATCTGTCCCTCGACTCCTGCGTCGACGACGACCCCGGAGTCGTCGCGGATCTCCATCCCCAGTCCGGGGCGGGGTCGTCCAACCGATCCGGGATGAGCGAGCCAGTCACGTGAATCGATCGCGACACCACCACCCTCGGTGCCACCGTAGAACTCGTACAGCACCGGTCCCAGCCATTCGATCATCGCCCGCTTCACGTCGGGTGCGACAGGCGCGGAACCGTGGGCGACCAGACGCAGGGTCGACAAGTCATAGCGGTCACGCACGTGTTCGGGTAGTCGCAGCAGACGCACGAACTGCGTCGGCACCATGAACGTCGAGGTGATGCGGTACTGCTCGATGGCACGGAGAACGTCCTCCGGGTCGAACCGGTCGATAAGCACGAGCTCCGAACCGAGCAGCGCTGCGCCCTCCGCATAGGTGATCGGACCCGAGTGGTAGAGCGGTGTGCACACGAGATGACGTCCGTCGGACTCGTCGGCTGCGCCCGACTGCAGCATCTGCATTCCCGACCGGCCGACCTGTGCCGGTGGCGGTCCATCGACCGGCTGTCGCTGCACGCCCTTCGGCCGTCCCGTGGTTCCTGAGGTGAACATCATCGTCGTTCCGGCGAGCGGGTGGTCGATCGGACCGCCGGCCAGGTGCTCGATCTCCGCCCAGTCACGGAACCCCGGCACCGAACCGCCGACGGCGAATCGCCGGGACGGATCGATCGAGCGGGCCGCGCCGGCGGCGAGGTCGACGTGGCGCGACTCGACGATGAGCACATCGGCCTCGCAGTTGTCGACCACATAGGCGACGTCGCTGGCCGACCACCGCCACGACATCGGTGTGATCCGTCGACCCGACCACGTCGTGCCCCGGTAGGTGGCAAGGAACTCAGGAACATTCCCTGCGAGTAGAGCCACTCCACCACGCACGGGAACTCCGCACGCGTCGAGCATGCGGGCGAATCGGTTGCCGGCGGCGGCCAGCCCCTCGCTCGTCAGAACCGTCGGCGGTCCAGACCGCCACTCATGCTCCGCTGCACTCATGAACGGCGAGCATAGGAGTGGGCCCGAAGATCCGGCGTTGCGCTCGCTCCTCCCAAATCCTGACTGTGTCCCTTCAACGCACAACGGCCGCCCGAAGGCGGCCGTCCTGCGTTGGTGGCGGGGGCAGGATTTGAACCTGCGACCTTCGGGTTATGAGCCCGACGAGCTACCAGACTGCTCCACCCCGCGGCGTGACCGAGACGATACCGGGCGGCAACGCCGAACCGCCATTCGCGGACGTCCACCGGCTCAGTCCCACCCCAATTCGGTGAGACGTTCCTCGGAGAGACCGAGGTGATGGCCGAGTTCATGGAAGACCGTCTCACGCACCCACAGCCCGAGGTCCTCGGCGTCGAACGCCACCTCGCAGTGGGGTATCCGGTAGACGAGGATCCGGTCCGGCATCCCGGTGGGATCGAGTACCGACTGCTCGGTCACCGGGATCCCCTCGTACAGCCCGAGCAGGTCCTCTCCGGGGGGCGGCTCGTCCTCCACGATCACGACGAGGTTCTCCAGCGCGGGCCAGAACTCCTCGGGCACCTCGTCGAGCGCGTCGGCCACCATCTGCTCGAAGTCCTCGGGCGGGATGTGGTGCGGCACTCGAGCACCCTAGGACGTCGATTCGATGACAACCTTGGCGGTCGAGGGGAGACGAGACGTGCACGAGGTCATCGAGCCGAGCCACCGCAGTGCTGCGCCTCGAGCGCGATGGGCGGCGGTGCTCGATCGACTGACGACGATCGCTCCCCCAATCGTTTGGATCCTGGCGATCGGGGCCGGAGTCCTCGTAGTGCTCGCCACCATCGACGGGGCCGGCATCAGTTGGGACTCGATCGCCTACGTGCAGTCCGGGATCAACCTCGTCGACTCGCATCGCTACACGGGACTCGGCGGCGGCCCCATCACCGCCTTCCCACCCGGCATGGCGATGATCTCGGGTGCGTTCCACATCCTCGGGATCGCACCGGCGTCGGGATTCCGGTTCCTTGACGCCGCACTGGCCGGGGTCATCATCGTCCTGAGTTGGCGACTGCTGGTCCGTATCCCGGCTCCGCCCACCTTCCGAGTCGTCGCCATCACGTTCATCGCGGTGAGCCCGGTGCTGCTCGCCGTCGAATCGATGGTGTGGTCCGAACCGCTCTTCATCGCCATCACACTCGGGTTCCTCGTCCTCGCCGGACGCGTCATCGAACGACGAGAACTCGACTGGTCGTCGATCGTCGCTCTGAGCGGGCTGGGCTGGGCCGCGTTCGGCGTTCGCTACATCGGTCTCGTGCTCATCCCCACCGGTGTCGTCGTGCTCCTCGTCGCCCGATGGAGACCGACTCGGCGCGACCTCACCATGGTCGTCGCCTTCGCCGCACTCTCCTCGATCGGACCGATGGTGTGGATGCTGCGCAACCGGACGGTGGACGGGACGTTGACGGGTCCGAGGGACGTCTCCACCGACTCGGTCGGCTCGATCCTCGAGTCGGTGATGTCGACCATCGGTCGCTGGGCCGACTCGGCCACGTCGCTGACCCGATCCGATCCGACGCGGTTCGGAGTGGCCGTGGTGATCGTGCTGATCGGCGTGTTCACCGCCGCGGTCACGATCGCCATCCGACGACACGATCGAGCGTTCGCCACGTCGATCATCCCCTCCGCCGTCTTCGGCATTGGCTACGCCGCCTACCTGTTCGCGGCGAAGGTCACGACGTTCCTCGATCCGATCGATACCCGCCTGCTGTCGCCGATCTTCGTGCCCCTCGTGGTGGTGACCACGGCGGCGCTGGCCCGGATCACCACGAGCGTCGTGCCGGCGAGGGAATCGAGTCGCTCATCGACGATCTCGACGATCTCGACGATCCTCACCGGCATCGCCGGCATCGCCCTGGCGGCGACTCTCGGGTTCACCATTCGCGACATCGCGCGGGGCGACATCCGATCGATGGACTTCAACACCGCCCGATGGCGGGACTCCGAACTGGCGAGGGCGACCCTCTCGGTGGTCGATGGCACCGACACGCGAGTGACGACGAACGCCGTTCCCGGGCTGTGGGTGGCGACCGGACTCGGTCGCATCATCGTGATGCCGTTGGCCATCGACTGGAGGGGCGAGATACCGACCGGAGAGGTGGCGAAGGTCACCCGCAACGTGAACTGCGCCGATGTCCCCCTCGTCCTGGCCCTGTACGACGAGGGCTCCGAGACGACCATCCCCCTCGAAGCTCTCGGATCGATCGCCCGGTTCACGGCGATCGGATCGTTCGCCGACGGCACGATCTACCGGGTGGAACCACACGATGGTTCCCCAGACCGGACCATGTGCCGGTCGTGAGGATCCCCGTCGATCAGTCGAGGCCGAAGGCAGCGGTGTAGCGACTGAACCGCCGACGCTGCTCGTCGGCGTCGAGGCCCAACCAGCCGAAGTCCCAACGGTGGTCGCCGTGCTTCTCGCGCGGTGACGCGGCCAACGCCGTTGCCATCGCCTCACGCACATCATCGGGAAGGTCGACGCCCAGTTCGTCGTAGAGGCGGGCGACGACGGCGACACCATCGGTGTTGAATTCGATGAACGACCCGTGGAACATCGGTACGTCACCCAACGTTCGATCGGCCACGAGGTCGACCAGTCCGTCGAGGTCGCGCCAGTACAGATCGGCGTGGTAGCGACCGATGACAGCGGTGTCCACGTGATCGCTGTGGGCCCAGCGCAACGTGGCGATGAGGCTGGTGACCGAGCCGAGGATGGCCAGCGGGTCGCGATGGGTGACGACGAGTCGGGCATCGGGATACGTGGCCACCAACACCGGCAGGTTGTGGAGGTGCACCGGCGACTTGAGCACCCATCGATCGGTGGGCATCCGGCGCTGCAGCACCTGCAGCACGAGACGGTGCATCTCATAGGCCGGCGTCATGTCGCACGACTGCAGCCAGTCGATGTACGACGGCGTGTGGTACCGGCTGATGAACTCCTCGGAGCGGAAGGCGAACGACATCGCCGACAGGCACTCCTTGTTCATGCGTCCGCCGTAGGCGTGGATGGCATCGAGCCCGTCGGTGACCAGTTGCGGCAGTCGCAGCTCGGCATCAGCCAGGGCGATGCGGGCCTCGGTGTCGTGCGTCGCCGCCAGTGGCGAGGGCACCGGGCGCAACAACTCCCACCCGAGGGGAACCCGATGACGATGGTCGGCCGACAACAGGGCGTGGAGCACCGTCGTGCCCGTGCGCGGCGCGCCGACCACGAACACCGGCTCGACGATCTCCTCGTCGCGCACACCGGGGTCGGCGCGCACGGTGTCGCACAACTGCAGGCGCACCTCGAGCAGACGCAGCAGGAACCGTCGCGTGATCCAGCGGCCGACCGTGTGCAGCCCGGCCTCGTCCTCGAGCGACCGGCACACGAGGTCGAGCGGTTCGACGAAGTCGTCACCGGTGCCCGGTCCGGGCGCGCACAGCGCGGCGATCCCCTCCCCGGACCGGCCCTGACGGGCCAGCGCCTCGGCCACCAGTGCATCCCTCTGCAGCGGCCGACGCGCCTCGGCTTCGATGGGCAGCACCAGACCGTCGTTGACGGCGCGCACCCACTCGGGTCGCGGTCCCGGATCCCATGCAGCGCTCACGAGGGTCGAAACTACGCTGCGCCCATGACCGACGCCGACCCCCGTGCCTCAACGAGCGGGACCGACGTCGATCCGGCCACCGATCTTCGCAACCGGGTGATCATCGTCACCGGCGGCACCCGGGGCATCGGCCGGGGCGTGGCGCTCCATCTCGGTCACCGAGGGGCGGAGGTGGTCATCACCGGTCGGCGTCAGGCTCGCCTCGACGAGACGTCGGCCGAACTGACCGCGGCGGGGATCGAGCATCTCGCCGTCGTCGCCGACGTCGCCGATCGCGACCGGGCGTTCACGCTGGTGGCCGAGACCACCCAAAGGTTCGGTCGCCTCGACGGGTTGGTGCTGAACGCGCAGTCGTTCCGACCGGTCACGCCACTGGCAGAGGTGACCGA
>JBJTGD010000028.1:0-3247 GCA_046093735.1 Acidimicrobiia bacterium
GGAGACTGATGCAAGCAAGATTGTGGCGTACTACGGGTTGCAGGCGGCAGCGAACTTCGCAGAAGTGGACGATGCATTGCTTGAGGACTTGATTCCGAGATTGCGGAAGTTGAACGCCCGTGGTGCGAAGTCGGTGTCAAATCGCTGCTGGAAGATTGCCAAGCAGCTGGAAATTGAGCTCTAGCGCCAGTGGGTTTCCAAACCCAAACGTGGCGTGCCGCCGTTTGGCCATACAACTCAACTGCGTGTGTTCGTTGATCCGGACTTGTTGCAGTACGACGAGGTGTGGGCTGCGGCGGGAACATGGAACGACAACTTTGGTGCAGCGCCGGCGGACATCGTGCGTGTCGCCGGTGGAGTCGTCACCGACCTCAAACGTTCATCCCTATAAGTTGTATACATGGTTCTTGAACATGCACTCCTCGATGTCATCCCCGGATTAGAGGTCGAGTTCGAGGAGGCTTTCTCTCGCGCACGAGGAATTATCTCAAAATCGCCTGGTTTCATTAGCCTGAAGATTGTCCGAGGAATTGAGCGGCCAAGCTCGTATCTGCTACTCGTGGAGTGGGAATCGCTCGAGGATCACACGATTGGGTTCAGGCAGTCCTCTCGATATGCGGAATGGCGAGAGTTGTTGCATCACTTCTATGACCCGTTCCCAGTCGTCGAGCATTTTCTCGAAATCCAGTCTTAGTTCCAAAGATGGTTGAAGTACTGATAATCCGAAGGTTTCCTAAACCAACGATGGCGTGCCACCTTTTGGCCACAGCACGCAATTGAGAGTCTTCATCGACCCGGATCTGTTGCAGTACGACGAGGTGTGGGCTGCAGCTGGAACGTGGAACGACGTGTTCGGGATCGAACCGCACCAGTTGGTGGAGGCCAGTGGGGGAGCCGTCACCGACCTGAAACGCGTCTAAAGCTCTCTCATTTGGAGTTTCGGAGCCTGCAAGAATCACTCGATGTTGATCACTCACCTTGTCGACCGTTTCTACGGAGAAATGTGGAATGAAGTGAATCTTTTAGTGGCACCCGAGATTCTTCATCCGGAGGTGTCGTTCAGAGGATCGATTGGTCTCGGGGCATCTGGCCGAACGGAAGTGTGTAACTACATCTCGATGGTGACGACTGCATTGTCGGATTACCGATGCGACGTTCAAAGTGTGATTGCGAATGACAATCGTGCGGCCGTGAAAGTTCGCTTCTCGGGCATTCATGTTGGTGAGTTTCTGGGATACCAACCAACTGGACGCGGTGTGGAATGGATGGGTGCGGGGTTCTTCACCTCCAGCGAAGATCTCCTTCAAGACATCTGGGTACTGGGCGACATTGCGACTCTCAAGACGCAGCTCGAAGGTCGTTCGTAGACGACAGCAGTTACGAATGGCAAAAGGGTTTCCAAACTCAGGTTTGGTGTGCCTCCCTTTGGGCACACAACTCAACTACGTGTGTTCGTTGATCCGGACTTGTTGCAGTACGACGAGGTGTGGGCCGCTGCGGGAACGTGGAACGACAACTTTGGTGCGGCACCGGCCGACATCGTTCGTGTTGCCGGTGGAGTGGTCACCGACCTGAAACGCCCCTGAGGCCTACGTCGTTGGTCTCAATCGGTAGAGCGGAATTCCCAGAGCAATTGCGAACTGGAGATAGAAGACAGCATGGCTTGGGTATCCGAGCACCAAGGACATGCCGGTGTCGAGAATGAACCACAGTGAAAGCGATCGCGCAAGAAATGTCCATGCCCACACGGAACCTTCTTTCAGTGGTCCGCGAACAAGCTGGATCATGAGAAACTGAACCGCCCCGGGATCGGTGACTGCTCTTGTGTGCCCTGGGTTTCGCGCGGTCAGCTTGCTTGATCGCGGGTGGGGTTGTCGGCGTGACGGCGTTCGTACTCGATCGGGCTGAGCATCCCGAGTGACGAGTGTCGTCGTTGCCGGTTGTGGAAGATCTCAAGGTACTCGAAGATCGCGTTGGTCAACTCGAGGCGAGTGTTCCATCGCTTCCGGTTCAACAGCTCGACTTGCATCCGCGCCCAGAAGGACTCCATCTGGCCGTTGTCGTAGCAGTCGCCGATGGACCCCATCGATTGCACGAGACCGGAGTCGAGGGCGCGCCTGGTGAACGCCCACGATGTGTATTGCGTGCCGTGATCGCTGTGGATCACGACACCTTCGGACTGGCGGTTCTCGATCGCCATCCCGAGCGCGTTGACGACCAGGCTGGCCGTCTGCGACGAGTCGATCGACCAGCCGACGACACGCCGCGAGAACGCGTCGAGGACGACTGCGCAGTACACCTTGCCTTCACGCGTCGGGTGCTCGGTGATGTCGGTGAGCCACAGCCGGTTGGGTTCGGTGCGAGCGAAGTTACGATTCACGAGATCCGACGCGGTCGGCGTGTTCGGGATCTTCCGATACTTCGGCCGACCCGGAAGACCAGCGAGACCAAGGCGACCCATCACGAGCTCGACCGTGCACCGCGCCACGTTCATTCTCCGGCCGAGCACCGTAGGTCTGGCGGGACTCGGCGTGGACCTGGCGGATGACCTCAGCGACCATCTCGTGGCGCACCGACCGCGCTGAGGGCTTGCGGTGCTTCCACATGTAGAACCCCGAGACCGACACGCCCACGATGCGGCACGTCGGCTCGATCGGGAGGCCGGCGCTCACGATCTGCGCGACGACCTCCCACCGCCTTTTGGGTCGGTCTGCGCCTTCAACAACTCGTTGGCCCGGCGGGTGATCTCGAGCTCGGTCTCCAGCTCCCGGATCCGCTTGCGCGCTGCCGACAGCTCGGCCGACTCGCTCGTCGACGTCCCCGCGCGGACACCGCGATCGATCTGATCCTGGTTCCGCCAGTTGTACACCGTCTGGGCAGTGATCCCGAGTTGCGCAGCGATCTCTGCGACCGGCCTGCCGCCTTCAATCAGGTCGAGCACCTTGCGTCGGAACTCGACCGGGTACCTCCTTGGCACGATGACCTCCTCGTCAGTGCCCGCGATTCAACTATCCCGATCGCGCGATCCCCAGGGCAGACCAATCTGAGCAGACATTCCAAAGACTCACGCACCGTAGAAATCGTACGATTCTCCATAGCGAGCTTTGGGGCAAAACTTCACTTCAGTTCAAGTCCAGCCCCAGCTGAACTGGTTCGGTAGGTGCTTCGCTAAACAGCTCGTCTATGTCGGTGATCCGTTGACCGCCCCGCTGCTCAAGGCCCAGATTGCCGGTGCCTTGTCCAATAC
>JBJTGD010000029.1:0-2529 GCA_046093735.1 Acidimicrobiia bacterium
TCTCCGGCAAGGTAGTCAGGCGCGGAATCGCCTGTCCAATCCCGGCGATGTGACGTTCCCCCAGGATCCGATGCCTGCACGCGCCACGGGCGGCCCCGGAGGGCCGCCCGTGCGAACTGCGGAAGTCGGGTCGACTCAGCCGGTGAAGCGGGGCGCCGACGGCGCCGTCGGGTAGGCGTTCACCACCTCGACGAAGTACAGCATCGCCTCGGTCGTGGAGACCGTGTCGGGACGATCGCCACCGCGGCGGCACCCAGGCTGTCGGTCTCGGACACCACACAGGTGTAGGGCGAGAAGGTGAAGATGGAGTGTCCAGAGCCGTCGGTGAGCATGAACTCGAACGTGCCCGGAGCGGCGGTGGGACCGTCAGCAGCCGGCACGAACATGATCCCGTCGGTCAGCGCCAGATTCAGTACCGGAGCCGGTTGGGCGTTGCCCGGTGCGGCGAACACCACGGTGACGGCAGCCAACATCGAGATGATGACGACACCGGTCGCGGTGCGGATGGAACGAGAGATCAGTGGACCTCCCATGGTTGTGGTCGACCCGGGGAGGTCGACGCGCCGTCACGGTAAGGACGCACCTGTCGTCATCGATCGCGGCGCGATCCCGCAGATGAGGTGATGTCGTCGATGATCATCCGTTGGGGCGAGGGTCGTGTCACTCGGTCGGGTAAGCGAATGACGCGTGCGCCAACGACACGCGAGTTGATGGCACGCGTGACGACGCAGTGCGGCTCAGCGTCGAGCGGTCACCAACCATGCTGCCGACGGCATACGCACCGTTCCCTCGTGCACATGCGATGCGAACCGCTCGGCGAGGATCTCCTCGGCCCGGGTGCGCACCGACTCGTCGCCGGCGGCCAACAGCATCTTCACCGCGCTCCCGTTCAACGCCTGGGCCACCGCGCCGGACACACCGTCGCCGCCGCCCATGTCGATGGTGGGCGAGCAGGGGGCGATGTCGATGGCGCGCCATCCGGCGCCGTCGAGCACGGATCGCACGTGGTCGGCGTCACCGAAGGCGAAGGGGTTGGGGCCGGGCATCGGTCCGGAGGGCGCAGGAGGCGGGTCGTCGAGCAGGTCGCGCACCACCATCGAGGGAAGGGTCATCCACGGGTTGGCCTCCATCGGCTGCCAGCACACGAACCCCAGCCGACCATCGGCGATGGTGGTGGCGGCCATGTTGGCGAAGGCCTGCACCGGATCGTCGAAGAACATCACTCCGAAGCGACTGACCACCGCATCGAAGGGGCCACCGAGCGCATCGGTCTGCACGTCGGCCAAGGCGAAGGTGGCCGAGGATCCGGTGGTGGCGGCGCGCTCTCGGGCCCGCTCGATCATCGGGGGTGAGAGGTCGACGCCGTGCACCGATGCGCCCCGGTCGGCGAAGGCCAGTGACGTGACGCCGAATCCGCAACCCACGTCGAGCACCCGCATGGCCGAGGACGGGTCGAGGGCGGCGAGGAGGGCGTTGTCGAACGGCGCCAGCATGCGCTCGTACATCCGCTCGTGGCGCACCCAACTCGGGCCACCCTCGTTCGTCCAGTAGTCGGCCTGCACTCGATTGGGCGTCTCGTCGTTCACGAGCCGAACGCTAGCGACCTCTCTCGGTCACACTGAGCTCGGACCTGTTCAGATGAACAGGAACGGGATCATCAGCCACACCAGGCACATGATCGGGAAGAACACGATCGTGCCGATGGCGAAGACGATCACCAGCACCACGAAGATGGCGAGACGGATGCTGAGACAACCGATCTCCACCGCTTCACTGGCCATGGTTCACCATTCCTCTCGTAGCAGTTCGACGAACGACGTCTGGTAGTCCTCGTACAGCGGCCAGCAGCCCTGCAACCAGTCGTGGGCGGTGCGCTCGTCCCAGCCGTGGGTGCGCATCGCCCACGCCTTGAGCACCAGTCCGGTGCGTGAGCGACCACCGTGACAGTGCACCACGACGTCCCGACCTTCGGCGAGGAAGGCGTCGATGGTGTCGACGGCGTCGCGAAGTGCAGTGGCGGCATCGACGTTCGCCGGTTCGGCCTGGTCGATGAGGAACACCTCACGCCGCACGGGGTGGTGCTCGAGCAGTCCGTGGGTGCGACACATCGACACCACCGCCCAGTCGGTGGGCGCAGTGGCGGCACCGGGCAGGTTGGCGGCGTGCAGTCGCTCGGCCACGGCGTGCGGACCAGCTGGAGGTTCCATCGTCGTCATCGGCACCGCCTTGCGACCCAGCAACCGTCGAGCGAGATCCTGCAGTCGGGCGTTGTCGTAGAACTCGTCGCCGGTCGGCGTGGTGACGCGACCGTTGAGCGGAGTGAGCCATCGCGACGGGATGCCCTGGATCGAGGATCGGGCACCAGCGATGGCACCGGTGACCGTGGCCACCGTGTCGGTGTCATCACCGAGGTCGATGGCCGCGGTCACTGCGTCGGCGAACGTGTCGTGGTGACGCACGGCCCACACCGCCTGGGCCAGACACCCCCACAACGAACCGTTCGACGGTTCATCCGCTCGGCCGGGACTC
>JBJTGD010000030.1:0-2216 GCA_046093735.1 Acidimicrobiia bacterium
GGAGGTGGGTGGCGGCGAAGGCGTCGGATTCGCCGACGGGGCCGGGGCGACGGCGACCGGAGCGGACGACACCGGTGCGGATGCGGGCGAGGTCGGACTCGGGGCCGCCGAGGACGTGCCCCCGGTCTTCGCTGACCCGACCGTGGCCGCGACCGAACCGGATGGAGCCGATGACTGCTCGACGGCCACGGCGGGACCCGTATCGACGATCGGATCGGAACCGGCGCGGGTCCCGGAGGTCACATCCAGTTCGACGGTCGACGGGCCACCGGTCGCCGACGACTGGGCGCTGAGGGCCAGGGCCGCGACGATCGAGGCGGTGGCGGCCAGGCTGATCCCGGCGGTCATTGCCCGCGAGGCCGGGGCGACGGTGCCCGAACGGCGGCGAGGGGCGCGACCCCCGGGGCCGGCGTCAGTCGTCATCTTCGTCCTCGTCGTCCTCGCGGTCCTCGCGACCCTTCTCCTTCTCCTTCTGGCGATCGTCGCTGCGTCGGGTGGTGGGCGGGGTGGGGCGGGTCGAGGGCGGAGTGGCTTCTCGACCCGGGTCCACCGAGGTCACCGGGGCCGGTGGCGAGGACGCCGGCGCAGAACCCGGCGAGGACGCCGATCCCGGCGACGACGCGACGCTCGCTGAACCCGCGTTGGCCGGGCTGGCCGGAGGCTGTGATGGGCACGGCGTCGGCGCGCAGGCCGGGGTCGGCGACGCAGCCGGCACCGACGAGTCCTCGGCAATCGCGGCGCGAGGAGTCGGCATCGGCACCGACAATTCGGCGACGTTGGCGGCGGTTAGTCGGCCGGCGGGCTGGGCCGGACCGGCGCCGAGGATGCCGACGTTGGCGGCCATCGCCCCACTGGCCGCAGTGACCACGACCGCGGTGGCGCCGGCCACGGTGAGGGCGATCCGCCTGTTCATGGGCCCGACCGTAGGCGCCACCGATCCAGCGTCAGGGTCGGGAACGGTAAAGAGTCGGCAAAGTCACGTGTGAACGCGCGCCCGGCAATGCGTCGAGGCGCGACGTATGCCAGCGTTGCGCCGTGCACGTACTGGTGGTCGAGGACGACGACGCCATCGCCGAACCTCTGGCGCGGGGACTGGAACGACAGGGATGGACCGTGCGTCGGGAATCGACCGGTCTCGACGCCCTGGCCGTCCTCGACACGGGCCCGTCCATCGATCTGATCCTGCTCGATCTCGGGCTGCCCGACATCGACGGCTACGAGGTCTGTCGTCGCGTGCGAGCCCGATCGACCGTGCCGATCATCGTGCTCACCGCCCGGGGCGACGAGATCGACCGGGTGCTCGGTCTCGAACTGGGGGCCGATGACTACGTGGTGAAGCCCTTCGGGTTCCGTGAGCTGGTAGCCCGCATGAACGCCGTGCTGCGTCGGACGACGAGCACGTCGTCGAGTGCCGACGACACGATCCACCTGGCCGGTGACGTGGTGGTCGACACCCGCACCCGACGAGTGACGGTGGCCAGCACCGAGGTGGTGCTGACGCGCAAGGAGTTCGACCTGCTGGCCCTGCTCGGTTCCGATCCGGGGGCCACCTTCACCCGCGAGTCGATCCTCGAACAGGTGTGGGACGCCCACTGGTACGGACCCACCAAGACCCTGGATGTGCACATCGCCGCGCTGCGCAAGAAGCTCGGTGATCCGTCGATCATCGAGACGGTGCGGGGCGTGGGATTCCGCGCCCGCCGGTCCGACGCCACCGCACCGTGACCCGGCGACTGCTGGCCACCTATCTGCTGCTCACGCTCGTCGTGCTGCTGGCGCTGGAGGTGCCGCTCGCCCTCGGCTACCGAGATCACGAGATCGATGCGTTGCGCGCCGACGTGCAGCGCGACGCCTTCGTGCTCGCCTCCTATGTGGCCGACGATCTGGCCGGCGTCACCGACATCGATCTCGACACGGTGGTCACCAACTACACCGACCGCACCGGTGGCCGGGCCGTGATCGTCGATGCCGACGGTGACGTGGTGGCCGACTCCGAACCGGCCGCAGTCGGACCGCGCAACTTCGCCTCTCGTCCCGAGATCGCCACGGCGCTCGGCGGCGAGGTGGCCGAAGGCACCCGTTGGTCGGCCACCTCGCCGCCGAGCGCCGTGGCGATCTCGGGACGAGAGGCGAAGTTGCGCGGTCCGACTGCGGCCGGTTCGGAGTCGGCCACCACGTCACCGTCGGCATCGACGATCACGGCCCGGCCACCGGTG
>JBJTGD010000031.1:0-5601 GCA_046093735.1 Acidimicrobiia bacterium
CGGGTCAAGTGCCGATGTCGCCTCATCAAGCACCAACAGGCTCGGATGACGCACGAGTGCTCGGGCCAGACCGATTCGTTGGCGCTGGCCGCCACTGAAGTTGCGTCCACCGTCGAGCACCGGCGCACCAAGACCGCCGGGTCGGGCAAGTACGTCACTCAGCAGTGCAGCGTCGCGCAGGGCCCGGATCACGCGCTCGTCATCGACGGTGTCGTCCCAGAGGGTCACGTTGTCGCGCACCGTGCCAGCGAACAGCACCGGCTGTTGCTCGACGGTTGCCAAAGTTGCCGCCAGCGTGTCGGGATCCCATTCGGAAATTGATGAGCCGTCGAGCAGGACTTCGCCCGACCACGGCGTGACCAGACCCGATGCCAGTCGACCAATGGTCGTCTTGCCCGCACCACTCGCACCGACGAGGGCGAGCCAACCGCCCGGCTCAACCTCAAGCGAGACCGAACGAATCAATGGGGTGCCGGTGCGGCGATATCCGAACGTGACATCGCGCAATTCGAGCCGACCGGATCCTGGTGTCGTTCGACCGACGCCGTTCGATTCGAAACGCGGATCAACGGGTTGGCCGACGATGTCGTCGATGCGGCGCAACTGCGCCATCCCCTGTTGCACCGACACGGCACTGGACAGCAACTGCTGCACCGGCGAGGCGAAGGAGGCGGCGAGAATCTGGATGGCGAGCAGATCGCCGATGCTGATCGTGCCGTGATAGAGGAGTATCGCTCCGACAACGAGAACGAGTGCAGCAGTCGCTGCGTTCACGAATGCGGGAACGACACCGAGGATGCTGGCCACTCCTGCCGTCCGGCGCTCGGCATCGACGCCGGCAGCGACGGGTTGGATCCAGACGTCGAATGCTTGGTCCGTCGCCCCTGCAGCCTTCACCGATTCGATCGCTACGATGGTCTGAACCGCAACACCCTGCGCCCGCCCCTCCGCCTGCAGAACGGCCTCCTGATTGGCCCGCTGCACCTTCATGCCGCGCCACATGACGATGAGCGCGCCGAGCGAAAGTCCGACGACGATGAGGGCCAAGTGCCAATCGAGCACGAACATCGCGACCGCGTACACGAGTATCGACACTGCTCCGACGGCCACCGCTCCGACCTGACCGCTGAGAGTCTGAGCCAGTGCCGCTGGGCCGGTCATACGGGACGCAAGATCACCGGCGCCGCGAAGGAAATAGGCCGAGAGCGGCAACTGCAACAACTTTTCCAACAGGCCGACGGTTCCAACGGTGGCGAGCTTCTGCTGCAGCGCGGCGAGAGTTCGGTACTGGAGGTGGACGACGAGCACCTGGGTCAGCACGGCGACGAACGTGGCCAGCGCGATCCACGAGCCGATCGAACGATCACCGACGCCGAGGACTGCGTCCACGAATAACTGGGCCAGCAGGGCCAACGCCAGGGTCGGGATGGCGGCGAGGGTGCCGGCGGCGACGGCGAGTGCGAGTCCGCTACGACTCCGCTGCAGTCGTTCGGACAGTGACCGGCGCAGGCCCGGTCGCTCACCGCCGGTGTGCATGCGATCAGTCGGAGCGAAGGTGAGTACCGCTCCACTGAAGTGCTCTACAAACTGATCGACCGCGATCGTTCGCCGACCGCTCGCCGGATCGTTGAGGTGCACTCGCGAACCCTTGGCGCCCTCCAGCACGAGGAAGTGCGAGCGGTCCCACCAAACGATGACGGGCATCGCCATACCTTCGAACTGGCTAGCAACGACGCGGGTCCCGTGGGACTCGAGTCCGAAGTGGTCTGCCGCCCTGAGGATGTCGACCGCACTGGAACCGTCACGTGAGACGCCGCAGACCTCGCGCAGTTCGTCAAGCGTCTCCCACCGACCGTGATGGGCAAGGATCATTCCGAGGCTCGCTGCACCGCAATCGGCGATCTGCATCTGGAGCACGGTGGGCACCTTCGCCCGACGCCCGGTGCGCAGGCGGGTCGGCTTCGACGTAGGCGAGTCGTCCACGATGGTCATCTCATCCACCCCCGCCGAACACCATGCTCCACAGTGTCGGTTCGCTCACCACTCGACGTACCCCGGCAGCTGCTCCACTCGGCACCGCAACCCCGGTGGGAACGTCGGCGGGCTGCGACTGATCGCCGAGGTCGACCGAGATCGTCACGGCGAGGGGCGATCCGTTCGTCCGCTGGTACACCGTCTGCGCAAGCGATTCACCGCCAACCACCTCGGCAACTGCGTCGAGTGGGAATCGAACGACCGAAACGCGCGCCACCGTTCCGGGTCGGACGATGTTCCTCAGGAACACCTGCACGGTGCTGCCGACCGGAAAGTTTGCGGCCTCGTCGCTTGATACGAAGGCGATGACCGATACCGTCGTCTCCGAACTCCAGCGTGACATCTCTGCGACAGTCTCGCCGGCGGCAACGACCTCTCCGACGTTCACGGGAATCGACAAGACGGTCCCGTTGTCCGGTGCCAGAACCGTCTGCGCCGTTCCATCGAGACCTCGTACGACCATCAGCGCATCACCCTTCTTAACAAGGGCACCGACGACGAGTTTCACCTCTTGCACCGAGCCCGACATCGGTGACGTGGCCGCAATGGTGCCTCCCGAGAACACCACGGTGGCCGATGCCGTGGCGACTTTCGGCACATGGACAACGAGCGCCACGATGACCGCAATGGCAATCAGGGCACTGACCCCGATGAGAGCGAGCCACGCGACCGGCCGTGAGACCGCGATCGATTCGTCGAGTCGACGCGCCGCACCGAACGTGGTGGGTGACGCAGCCGAGACAGGGGTCGTCGGCGAAGTGGTGTCGGTCGGCTCGTTCATCGGGCTCCTCGGGCGTTCATCTCGACCGCGAAGAGGGCGGGATCGGGACCGTCGCCAACGGGCGATTCGAGATCAAGCCCCCCCGAGATGCCAAGGATCGCTCGTTCTGCGATCACATGGGTCATCAGCCGGTCATAGAACCTGCTCACGTTCTCGAAACCAGTCGACTCGATGTAGTCCTCCATTCGCCCGCAAGGCACGAAGCTACTCATGGCCATGTGGTTCGCCACTGCGACTTCGATTCGCGCTTCCACATCTCGCTCCTCGCTGATGGCGGCGAACGTCTCGATGAGTTTGGCCGCCTCGCGCAGCCGTCGATAACGGCCTTCGAGACGCAATTGGTTCTGGTAGGCCCGCGCCACATTAGGGTCTCTTGCCCGTCCGGAGAACCACTCCTCGAGCCCCGACAGAGATGCTTCTTCTCTGACGAGGGTCGCGAGTTCCTCGGCGGAGAGGTCGAGCGCAGCCGCCTCCTCTTCGAGCCTGTTGATTTCGACCCCGAACGCAGTCGCCACTCGATTGCGAGCACGACCCAGGGCCTCGGGCGACGGTTCGACATCGAGCATCGTCGCCAGTTTGAGCAGAACCGCCCGCTGCTGCGCGCGTCGCCAATCGGACGGGTAGGTCGGATCGGTGAGTGCCGCGTGTGTACGGATGTCATCGAGTCGGACGGCCGACGACTCATCTCCCACCAGTCGATCGTGGGCCACCATGGTGCGATAAACGGTCGAGGAGGGCATCGGTGGGCGTTTGGACTCCGGCATCGGTCCGGCGGGCAGCGCCACAAGTGCACGAAGCGCCTCCCGGGCATCGCGGCTCTTCAGATCGACCCGGTCAGAGCGGATGAAGGCGCTAAACGCCGCGGACTGCTCCTCGGACCAGCCGAACTGTTCACGGGCCTCGAGTTCCGCCGCCACTAACGACCGCTCCACGAACCAGCGCCGCTTCTGCCCGTCAATCAGGCGATTGGCATCGTCGAAGCTCAGCAGTCCGATGGCTGCGGCAGCGAGGATTGTGGCCCGGATCTCGACCATGGCATCGGACAACGGGCGGTACCCATCGGTGGCGTCGGCGTGCACGAGAGCAACTTCGTCATCGCCCTCCAGTTCGCCTGTGAGGAAGGCAGCAGCGATCTCTCCGATCGGGATCATCCCGTAGATCGCGCATTCCGCTGCTCGCAGCGCGCCCATGCTGCTGGCGCCGATCACCCACACGCCACGGGCCATCGCTTCGATCAGTTCCTTGTGAAACACCGACAGCGACTGCTGGAAACCACCGTCGATCAGCACGATCGCGTGTGGTCGGTACCGCTCTAGCGCGGAGATCACATCGCCCATCGATGCGGGTGGCAGCAACACCGCTTCGGGTGCAAAGACAGCGGCCTCCTCATGGGAGAGGCTTGGTCCAACGAACACCAGATCAGGTCCCTGCCCGTTCATGGTCGGGCCTCCATGGACGCGTTCTCGAGACGCGCCAAGGCGGCTCGGGCACGTGAACCCGGGGAGTATCTGGGGAACTTGTAACCCTCCAGTCCTGGGACGACGACGCGCACGGCTTGCGCAGGATCGCCCGGCGAGCTGTAGCGCATCACCAATACCTGGGGGCACTTGCATCGCGCAGCCGCTGCGAGCAGTACCTCGAGTGCTGCGATGCTGTCAGTCGGCGCCATACCGATGTGGGTACTCGCCTTCTTTGGGGAGTGCGTCGACGGAACTGCACAAAGGATGCGACGTCGCGCGGCCCTTCGGTCAATCGCGTAATGATCGTCGCGGGCGCCAGCGGAGATGAGACTGCGCGACTGCACCGCCTCGGTGATTGCGCGGACGAGTGCGCGATGCTCGTCGAAGCCCGTGCCATAGCCGCCGAAGGTTCCGATGCGGAGATCCTCGAGATCCCACAACGTAGCGATGTAGGTCGGCAGCTCCGCCTCGGAGGTTGCATCCGTCAGCCCTAGGCGCACACCGTGCGAGGTGAGATGTTCGACGTACGGCGCGACATCGCCACCTACCCTTGCCACCAATTCGTCGGTATCGACCAACTCCGAGCGGGTCAGCTTGGCCATGGTGACACCATCGCGCTCGAGGACCTCCGTCAGCCCGGCGACCAGTGCATCGGCGACATGAAATCCGCTGGCCAGTCCGTTCGAACTGGAGATGAAGACGCCCGAGAAGCTGAACCCCTCCATACCGGGACGGGTGCCGCACATCACCGACTCACATGGCACCCAAACCTCGTTCCCGGAGACGAGGTCGTACATGGGCGTCCAATGGATGGGGAGGTGTTCGCTCCAGCTCGACCCCAGAGGCCGCACTAAATCGTCTCCGTCAACGGTGACGAGCCCCATGCGCTCGAGGTCGATCCGCGAGCCGTGGAGAGTCGTCAGCGTCGTCGTCTCCCAGTAGGTCTGCTCGATGGCTTCCATCGCTGCGCCGAGACGACTTTGCACCGCAGTAAGGCCTTTGCCGCTGCCGCTCGACAGACTGAGGCCCATCGGCTTGTAGGCGGTGTGCACCGGTAGACCGAGTCGGTCAAGGTAGGTCAGATCTGCGATGCGGGTGATGCCGTAGTCGGCGAGGTAAGGGAGGACGCGATTCAGCATCACCTCCGCGGCGACAGGACGCGACGATGAAGAGACGTCCTGAGTGACCGCTCCCGCTCCATCGACCTCAGCGGGGGTCAGCAAACGAGCGAGGCCCGGAAGCCGGGCCGCAAGAGTCGCCGACGCATCATCTTGAAAGGGTCGATGCTCGAGAGCAGAGGTCGAGTCGAGATTCACCAGAGCTGAC
>JBJTGD010000032.1:0-3900 GCA_046093735.1 Acidimicrobiia bacterium
ACCTCGTGGTGAGCTTCAATGGACCGCCGGCCGGGTTCGCTGGTCCGAACGACGTGTGGCACCAGCACAACGCCAACGGTGGTCTGTGTCTGAAGGGTGGGCTGGTGATCGGCGCCGAGTCGATGTCGGAGGAGACCTGTCGCTCCCTCGGCGGCCGGAAGAACGGTGGCGACTTCGTGTGGATGGTCCACGACTGGATCGTCCCCGGATGGGAATGCTCGTGGGGCGTGTTCGCCGCGGACTGTCCGGAACTCGGTGGTCGGATCGGTGGGACCGCATGGGACGCACCGGTGGGCACCACCGACACGTTGGCGCCCACCAGCTGAGCATTTCGTCACGTCACGCAGCGCCGACGGCTCCCAACTGCTTCATCCCCTCGCACGCGACAACGGGCCCCGAAGGGCCCGTTGTGCCTGCGAGCGGGTGATGGGAATCGAACCCACGTCGCCGACTTGGAAGGACGGTGCTCTACCATTGAGCTACACCCGCAAGTTGCTGCCGAGACTACAGGCGTCCCCAGAGGGGTCGGCGAACTGGGCGGTGACGATCGGACTTCCGCGAGGCTCTCGGTAGTGTCCAACTCGTGAAGGCCACCTCCCTCGGCCACGCCGGGATGCTGATCGAGACCACCGATGGATCGATCCTGTGCGACCCGTGGTTCCTCCCCGCCTTCCACGGCTCGTGGTGCGTCTTCCCCCGTAACGACCGACTTCCGGCGGAGTTGATGGAGCGGGTCGAGTCACCGGACTTCCTCTACATCTCCCACATCCACGGCGATCACCTCGACGAGGCCTGGCTGGCCGACCACGTGGACCGGTCCGCCACGGTGCTGCTGCCGGGATTCCCCACCCGGGAACTGGAGGATCGCCTTCGGGCCCTCGGCTTCCATTCCATCGTGCGCACCCGCGACGGCGAGGAGCTTCTCCTCACCGGTGAATTGCGCGTGGCCATCCACTGCGAGACGTCGATCACCGACGGACCCGGTGGTGACTCGGCGCTGGTCGTCTCCCACGCCGGAACCCGACTGGTGAACCAGAACGACTGTCGAACACACGATCTCGACGCCCTGCGACGACACGGCCCGATCGACCTGCACTGGCTGCAGTACTCGGGGGCGATCTGGTACCCGATGGTCTACGACGAGGCACCTGATGAGATGCGTCGACTGGTGGACGCCAAGGTGGAGAGTCAGTTCACCCGCGCCCTCCGCTACGTGGAGGCCCTCGACGCTCGTGCGGTGATCCCCAGCGCCGGGCCGCCGGCGTTCCTCGACCCCACGCTGTTCCACCTCAACGTGATCGACGGCAGCGAGTTGAGCATCTTCCCCGACCAGCGGGCCTTCCTCGCGCTGCTGGCCCGACGCGGCCATCGCGGGATCCTCGCCGTGCCCGGCACCGAGATCGACGTCGGCACGCTCGAGGTGTTCCACCCGATGGACGACGACGCGGTTGACGCCATCTTCACCCACAAGGCCGAGTACCTCGCCGAGTACCAACGCGACTGGTCGGATCACATCGCCGCATCGGTGGAGGCTTGGCACGAGCCGACCCCCGATCTCGTGGCCACGCTGCGCACGTGGTGGGAACCACTGCTGGCCATGGCCCCTGATTTGCGCGCGGCGATCGGCGATCTGTGCGTCCTCGATCTGGGCGACCTGTGTGTGGCCATCGACTTCGGCGCGGGGACGGTCGGCGAATGGGACGGGTCCACTCCTGGCTTCCGCTTCACCATCGACCGACGTCTGGTCGAGACGGTGGTGGCCGAACGCGCCGTCGACTGGAGCAACTCACTGTTCCTGTCATGCCGCTTCTCGGCGTGGCGATCAGGCCCGTACAACGAGTACGTCTACAACTTCTTCAAGTCACTCTCGGTCGAGCGCATGCGTCGGGCCGAGGCCGAAGCACGCCGCCGACTTTCGACCGACACGGACACAATCGCCGACGAGGAGATCCGACTCGGCGACTGGTTGGTGCAGCGCACGTGCCCACACCGGGGCGCAGACCTCGCCGTGTTCGGGGAGATCGACGGCGACGAGTTGGTGTGCACGCTGCACGGCTGGCGCTTCGAGTGCGCCACCGGTCGTTGCCTGACCTCTGACGGGCACGATCTGCGCATCCGCCGGGTCGCCGACGCACCCGACTGACCGTCAGTTCGACGACGCCGCCACCATTCGGTCCATCTCGATCCAGCGGTCGTCGAGCCACCGTCCGAACTCGTCTCCCCCGGGGACCTCGCGCCGGTCCAACGACTCCATGGTGACCTTGGCCCTGGTCATGCCGCGCCGGATGGCGCGATGGATCCCGCGCAACGAGTCGAGTCCGTCGAACCCGGTGTGCCACATCAGCACCACCGAGGCCGAGGGCACCGCGTCCAACAGCACCCCGGCACCGGTGGCCCGCGGTGGGAGCAGGTGCTGCAGCTCCGACAGTCGTGCGTGTCGCTCCGGACTGCGCCGCTCGAGTCGTTCGAGGAGCGCAGCCCTCTTCCCGTCGGAGGCCCGGGTTCCCTCCGGGAAGATGACTGCCACGTCGCGCTCGCCCATACCGACGGCCATCGATCTGATCCCGGCCATCTCCTGGCGCACTGCGGCGCTCCCTCGATCGACGAACCAGTTGGGGATGCGCTGGCCCACCACATCGAGACAGGGGTCGAGCAACAACTCCTTCTTCATCACATAGCGCGGGTAGCGGCGCGAGAGGGACCCGAGCACCCATGCGCTCACCAACGCATCGCCGTAACTGGCGTGTCGCACCAGGCAGACGGCCGGACCGGGGGCCACGCGGTCGGCCCCCTCCACGTCGATGCGCAGACCACACACCACGCGCAGCGAGCGGATGATCGCGGCGGCCCACCATCGCTGCAGCGCGTACTGCGACGAGGCCCGTCTCGCCCGGCCGATCATCCACGTGCCGAGGGCTCCCACCAGTCCGGCCACCTCGAGCCAGGCCCAGACCAGTCCGAACGCGCACAGACGAAGTGTCGGCAACCGCCAGCGGCCGAGTACGAGATCGACGATGAGCAGGAGCACGATCCACATCGGGGCGGACACGAGGAGCACCACACCCAGCAGCGCGACTCCACCTATGGTCAGTGGACGACGGATCCATGTGCGCGACACGAAGGCAGCGTATCCGTGGCGGGCCGACCGTCGGATTCGGTCACATGCCGTGGGCGACGGCGTCGGCCAACGGAACCTCCTCGGGTGCGCTGGACATGCGCGTCGCCACCCGGCGCGCCGGAATGAACAGGACGCAGACGAAACCGATGAGCAGGATCGGCACCATGGTCCGGAACCCGGCGGCCAGGGCCTCGGCGAACGACGACTGGACCGTTGACCGGACCTCGTCGGCCAGCGCGGCGATCCGTGTCGGCGATCCCTGCAACTCGGACAGGGGGAACTCGGGCAATCGATCACGCACGGACCTGAGCAACGAATTGGTGAAGACGGTCCCGACGATCGCCACGCCCAGCGAGTTCCCCAACAGACGGGCCAACATCTCGGTGGACGTGGCCACGCCGATGTCGGCGGCCGAGGTGAACCGCTGGATGACGAACAGCAGGGTCTGCATGACCAGACCGATGCCCAGTCCGCACACCATGGCACACAGCACCACACGGGCGGCCGACGAGGATGCGTCGATAGTCGAGAGCGCCACCATTCCTCCGGTGACCGCCACCATGCCGATGGCCGGCACGACCGTGTGTCCGCCGATCCGGTCGGTGACCTGCCCGGCGACGATGGTGAACAGACCGGAGGTCACGGCGAACGGCGCCAGCAGCAGGCCGGCCCGGGTGGCATCGATGCCCCGCACCGCCTCGAAGAACAACGGCGGATAGACGATGGCGGCCCCGAAGGCCATACCGGTGATGAGGTTGACCGACAGTGCGAGCGCCCGGACC
>JBJTGD010000033.1:0-2954 GCA_046093735.1 Acidimicrobiia bacterium
CCGGTGCGAACGGCGTGGTCAGGCCCAGCGGGGGCGACCGACGCGTACCGCCACCGAGGGAGCGTGGTGCAGCACCGGTGGGCCGTCGAGCGCATCGGCCAGGGAAGCGGCGATGCCGGTGTCGATCTCGAGGGCCTCGGCGGTGTGCAGGGGCCAGCGCTCGTGGTCGACCGGGGCGGTCAGCAGTCGGCCGGCCAGCGGTGTGCGGGCGTAGAGCCGCCACCGGCCGGTGAGGAAGTGATCGAGGTCGGTCGGCTCGGCGATGCGCTCACCCACCCGCCGCGTCATCGAACCGGCGGCCCGATCGGGCCAGCGGCGCTGCACCGACCACGAATGGAGGGTGCGCGAATGGGAGGACTCGATCGCCGCCGTGCAGTAGGGCAGTGCGAACACGGTGCGAGCCACCCACGTGGGGAGCCGGTTGGGGATGTCGAGCGAGTAGAACCACACGCCCGGCCCGTGTCGGCCCGTGACGTAGGTGCGCACGTTGAACTCGGGGAACCGGGCCGTGGTGGGCACCGCGGGCAGGCCGGTCAGACGCAGGTCGCACATCTCGAAACCCACCAACGACACCCAGGCGGCACCGTCGAAGGTGTCGACCTCGACGCCAGCAGGCAGTGTCGATCGCAACCGATCGGGATCGACGGGCCAGTGGGCGAAACTCACGTCCCGCCACGTCTGTCGCATCACGGGACGCCGGATGGGCGTCCCCTCAGGCGCGAGCGGTGCTTCCCTCGTCACCCTTCGACCATTTGCTGAACGACAACATGCCGTAGATGAGCACTCCGACGAACACGATGAGGGTCACGGCCCCACCGGCGATGAACAGTCCGACCTCGGTCATCGCCGGGACTCCCGACCGGTCAGCAGCAGCGCGCCCATCGACAGGATCGAGGGCACCCAGATGCCCACGAACACGCCGTTGAGGCGACCATTCGTATCGTCCCCGGCGGCGAAGTAGAGGACGATGCTCAGCACCATGCTCAGGAACGCAGCGAGGAACAGACTTCCCTTGAGGACGACATCCGGCTTCAACGGCACCTCCATGTGAACTCTCGGATCATAGGGGTCAACCACCGATGCGCTGACCCTATTCCCCCTGTTCGCCCAGTGAGGTGATCGGGAGCGGGAGGTGGTCGTCGAGCAGTCGCAGGTAGGGCGTGACGTCGGAGGCGCCGCCCAGCGCGAGCAGTTCAGCCTCGGTGCGTCGGCTGTAGAGCACCCGGACCGCTTCCCACGGCGAGACCTCGAGGACCCAGCCGGTGGGCGCATCGTGCGATCGCCATACCGAGTCGGCGTGACGGACCTCGATGGCGCCGAGGCCGCGTCGTTCCAGTTCGGGCACGCACGACTGCAGCGCCCGGGGCACGAACACGTCGGCGTCGAGCACCGAGTGGTCGGGGCGGCCCAGCGCGCTCCGCAGATCGTGCTCGTGTACCACGAGGTCGTCCAGCAGCACGCCACCACCACCGGACACCATGGCGGCGATGGTGTCGTCGACCGACTCCCATTCGGCGGCCAGCTCCTCGATCGAACGATCGGCTCGGGTGGCCCGGATGGCATCGAGCCACCCATCGAGGTCGTCGCCGGGGAGATCACCGGCGGCGATGGCCGCGGGCATCGACACGCAGTGGGCGATGAGGTCGTGGGTCGACCACTCGGGACAGGCGGGCACGGTGCGGCGCCGGGCCTCATCGCCGGCCTCGGTGGTCAGTTGCAGCATGCGGGTTCGGGCGCTGCGGTACAGGGTGAGCGGGTCGGTCATCGCCCCACTGTGGCAGGTCAGGTCACAACCCCTGCCACCGCATCGCCACCGCACGGTGGCGCCCGAGGATCTCGTCGATGCGGGCGTCGACCAGCAGGCCGCCCGCCACCACCGAATGCCCGGCGATGATCGTGTCGCGGGCCGACACCGGTCCACAGCGCAGCCATGCCTCGATCGGATCGGAGAGCGCACCGGCGAAGCGCACACCGTCGAGGGCCCACACCGCGACGTCGCCGGCGGCGCCGGGCGTCAGTACACCGATCTCACCGGTGCGACCCAGACAGGCCGCCCCGCCCAGCGTGGCCAGCTCGAGGGCGTCGCGGGCCTGCATCGAGGAGGGCCCCGTGCGCAGTCGGCCGAGCAGCAGAGCGTTGCGGGCCTCCATCCACAGCGAGGCCGAGTCGACCGACGACGAGCCGTCGCAGCCGAGACCGACGGGCACCCCGGCGGCGCGGTACTCGGTGATCGGGGCCAGACCGGCCCCGAGGATCATGTTGGAACTGGGACAGTGGGCCACCCCGGTACCCCAGCGGCCGAGCCGTTCGATCTCAGCGGCGTTGGGGTGCACGCAATGGGCGACCCACGAACGATCGGATCCCCAACCGACGTCCTCGAACAGTTCGATCGGACGACAGCCGTACACGTCCTGGCAGTAGACGTCCTCATCGACGTCCTCGGCCAGATGGGTGTGCAGGCGCACGTCGAGGCGTTCGGCCAACTCGGCCGTCGACCGCATCAGTTCGGGCGTCACCGAGAACGGTGAGCACGGTGCCAGCGCCACCTGCACCATGGCCAGCGGTGAGCGTTCGTGATGAAGCGCCACCAAGCGTTCGGAATCGGCGAGGATCTCGTCGTCGGTCTGCACCACGCTGTCGGGTGGGAGACCGCCGTCCTTCTGCGAACGACTCATGGACCCACGAGTGGCGTGGAAGCGGAAGCCGAACTCCTGCGCGGCGGTGATCTCGGCGGTGATGAGGTCGCCACCTCCGAGCGGGTGCACGTAGAGGTGATCCATGGTGGTGGTGCACCCGCCGAGTGCGAGTTCGGCGAACCCGACCCAGGCTGAGAGGTAGGCGGCCTCCTCGTCGAGGTTGGCCCAGATCGGATACAGCGTCGTCAACCATTCGAACAACGTGCCGCGCGTGGCGGGCGGCAGAGCGCGCGTGAGGTTCTGGTAGATGTGGTGATG
>JBJTGD010000034.1:0-2151 GCA_046093735.1 Acidimicrobiia bacterium
GGGCCTCCCTGGCGGCGGGGTTCCCGCGTCCTGTGGACCTGGCCGCACTGATTCGGGCCGGCACTCGGGGCGTGGTCTAAGCTGCGTGGCGATTCGCCCCGACGAGGGGTGTGCCCTTCGAGCGGTACGCCGCCCAGCGGATCCGTGGCGCAGTGCTCGACGCCATGCGGGCCGAGGACTGGGTGCCGCGCTCGGTGCGGGCCGAGGCCCGTCGCATCGAACTGGTCGAGTACGCGCTCACCGCACGTCTCGGGCGTCGGCCCACCGCCGGTGAGATCGGTCGGGAACTCGACCTGACCGCCGAGCGCGTCGAACAGGTGCGGGCGGCGGCCGTGGCCGGCCTCATCGATCGCCTCGACGCCGACGAGGACGGACGTGCGCCCATCGACGAGCGCCATCCCGGCCCTGCCGCTGCGCTGGAGCGGGCCGAACTGCTCGCCTACCTGCGCGATGCCCTCGACGGTCTCTCCGAGCGCCATCGCCGGGTGATCCTCGGGGTGTTCGTCGACGGACGCACCACCATCGACCTCGCCGTCGAACTCGGCGTCAGTCGCTCGCGCGTCAGTCAGTTGCGCTCCGAGGCGGTGGCCGACCTGCGCCGAAGGATCCTCGCCCGCTACGACTCCCCGCCGGCCGACTGACCTCGCCGCCGCTGACGCAGGAACAACCCACCGGCGCCACCCACGATCACGGCGCACACCAACACGAACACCCACAGTCCTGACGACGACGACGGACTGCCCTCACGAGTGACGGCGTCGGCGCCGATCTTCGGGCGCGTGGTGGTGGGTCCCTCGGTCACCGCCGTCACCGCCGTCGTGGTCGGGGCCGAGGTCACCGGTGGTTGGGTGTCGTTGACCGGCACGATGATCGTCGGCGCCGGCCGCGTCGACTCGGTGCCGTCATCGGTGCTGGGCGAGGCGATCCACGCCAGTTCCGCTCCACCCGTGCACTCCTGGACTGCGGGCATGGTCACCGTCGTCCCCGCTGACTCGGCCAGCACCATCGATGCGGTGAACCGGGCGGTGGTGCCATCGGGGATCGACCCTCCGGTCCAATGGATCTCCGTGGGTGACACGTTCGCAGTCCAGCCCGGCGCGTCGCTGGCCGTCACGTTCCGTGCCCCGGCCGGGATCCGCACCCGCAGGCCGATCGTCGGTCGTCCCTCACACCCGTGCGAGAACGACCACGTCACCACCGTCGCACCGGCCGGTCCGGCCTCGGCCCTGGCGGTGGTGTGGGCATCGGCCGCCGTCGCCGTCACCATCACCGCCGCTGCGGTCGATGCGAGGAGGAGGAGCAGGCGGAACCGTGAACGCATGGGCGCTCATGGTACGACCCGCACCTCGAAGGAGGTCCGCACCTCGGTGAACACGCCGGTTCGTGCCGCCACGGTCACCGTCCACGTTCCCGGCAACGAGAGTTCGCGCCCCTCGAGCTCGAAACGACCGGGGGAGACGGCAGTGGCCTGACGGGTGATGGGTGCCAGTTCCTCGGCCGGCAGCGAGAACTCGACCGCCAGCGTCGGTCCCACATCGAGCGGCTCGCCCTGCGGCGTGCGGTAGGTCACCGTCACCGTGTTCGTTCCCACTCGGGCCGGGCGGACCTCGAGCCGGACCGATCCCGAGTCGATGGGTCGAGTCGTATCCGTCGCCGTGGTCGCCGGCGGTGCATCACGAGCCGGGGTCACATTGGTCACCACGCCGGTGAGCACGAGGATCACGACGATGGCCAGTGCTTCCAGTCGCACGGTCGAGAGCAGACGACGACGGTTCCGCTCGCCATCGGCGGGCGTGCCGCTCGGCGCATGGACGAACGACGGAACCAGCACTCGTCGATTCCAGGCGGCGATGACCACCACCAGAAGGGTGATCGTCGCCTTGGCGAGGATCAGTCGCCCCCAGGTCGTCGACACCAGCGCGCTCCATGACGCGTCGGATCCGGCGACGGTGAGGGCGATGCCAGCCGCAACGAGAGCGATCACCGTCCACAGCGCCAACGCCGAGAACCGACCCACGATCCGGGCCGATCCACTCACGTCCTCGGGACCCCGACCGGCCAGCACCACCCACAGTCCCACCAGTCCCCCCAGCCACACTGCCGCTGCCGTGGCATGCACGGCATCAGTCGACATGAGCAGCCACGCCGGGG
>JBJTGD010000035.1:0-11062 GCA_046093735.1 Acidimicrobiia bacterium
CACCGCCACCACCTCGGCCTCGGCCGTCGTGACCCTCTCTTCGGCGACGGCGGCGCGCGCTTCGGCCGCCGCCCGTCCCACCGCAGCCTCCTTCAGTGCCCTGTCTCGATCGACCAGAGCCCGCGTCAGGTGGGCATCGAAGTCACCGATCTGGCCCACCAGCACCAACCGGGGCAGGAACCCGTCGATGGGTGAGACCGGCGCAGCCAGACGCTCCCGGATCTGCGGCTGATCACTGCGGGCGTAGAAGCGGTTCAGACCGTCGTCGACAGCGAACTCGTAGCCGGCGTCGAGCAGGATCGGCTCCCAAGGAGCGAACGAGGGTCGGTGCGTGCCCGGCTCGATCGACTCGGCCACCACCACCAATGGACGGAACCGTTCCCAGTCGTTCCCCAGCAGCACCTCGCGCTCGGCGCCCTCGACATCGACCTTGAGGAAGGCGATGGCGCGCCCGGACGCATGACGATCGAGCACCGTCGCCAGGGTCATCGCCGGTCGACGGACGACCTCCCACGACTCGACGTTCACCGGTTCGGCCTGCAGGCTGCGCAGGTCGAGGGACGAGAGATCGGGATGGGGCCACGCCACGTTGAACTCGACCTCGCCCTCGTGGTCGGTGATGGCGACGGCGAGGTTCACGTCACCCGGGCGATCGGCGACGAGCGCATCGAAGTTGGGACCCGGTTCGCAGTTGATGCCGTTCCATCCGCGCTCCAAGAACAGCCGGGTGACCGAGAGATCGACGGGATGACCCGCGCCCACGTCGACCCAGATGTGATCACGCAGATGACCGAGCGCCTTCCACAGGCGGACGTCCTCGAAGTGCTGGGCGTAGGAGATACGCGGGATGAGGGCGTGCGCGTCGGTCACGGCGCGACCTGTGCTCAGCGACCGAGCGCGTCGTCGATGACTGCGAACACCCGATCGGCGACCTCGTCGGGTGTGCCCAGCCCGTCGACCCGGCGGAGCAGACCGGCCCGGTCGTACCAGTCGATCGTGGGCTGCGTCTCCGACGCGTAGGCCGCCAGTCGACGAGTGACCGCCTCGGGAGTGTCGTCGTCACGCTGCACGACATCGCCCCCGCAGGAGTCACATGTCCAACCCGCTGCCGGAGGATCGATCGTCGAGTACACGCGGGCGCACGAGGCACACACCCGGCGAGAGGAGATGCGCTCCAGCACGACGTCTTCGGGCACGACGAGGTCGACGGCGACGTCGATGGTGGAGATGGCGGCCAGACCTTCAGCCTGCACGACGGTCCGGGGGAACCCGTCGAGCAGGAACCCGGAACCGCGGATGTCGTCCTCGGCGAATCGTTCACGGATGATGCCGAGGATGATGTCGTCGGAGACCAACTCCCCGGCGTCCATGACCGCCTTGGCCTGCCGACCCAGCGCGGTGCCGGCCGCCACGGCGGCGCGCAGCATGTCACCCGTGGAGACGTGCGGAGTGCCGTACCGGACGGTGATGCGTTCGGATTGCGTACCCTTCCCCGCGCCCTGCCGGCCGAAGATCACGAGCCGCGCCACCACTACTTGAGGAACCCCTCGTAGTTGCGCATCATGAGCTGCGAGTCGACCTGCTTCATCGTCTCCAGGGCCACACCCACGGCGATCAGGATCGAGATGCCGGTGAACGACACCTGCGTGCCGGGCAGATAGGTGGTGAGCACCCACGACGGCACGAGGGCGACGGCGGCGATGAACAGGGCGCCGGGCAGCGTGATCCGCGACAGCACCTTGGCCAGATAGCGCTCGGTCTGCGGCCCGGGTCGGATGCCGGGGATGAAGCCACCCTGCTTGCGCAGCGAGTCGGCCTGCTTCACCGGATCGAAGGTGATGGCGGTGTAGAAGTAGGCGAAACCGATGATGAGCAGGCCGAACACGATCATGTGGATCGGGGCGTTGGGCGTGACCAGATTCGAGTTCATCCAGTCCTGCACGCTCTTGCCCCATCCGTCGGCCGGCAGCACGAAGCTCAGCAACTGAGGCAGATACAGCACCGACGAGGCGAAGATGATCGGGATCACGCCCGAGTGGTTGACCTTGAGCGGGATGTAGGTGCTCTGGCCGCCGAACATGCGGCGCCCGACCACCCGCTTGGCGAACTGCACCGGGATCCGGCGTTGGCCCTGTTCGACGAACACGATGGCCACGGTGATCGCGGCATATCCGGCCAGCACGGCGATCACGGCGAGCCATCCGCCGTTGGCCCGGATGGTGGCCATCTGGCTGGGGAGCAACGACACCACCGAGGCGAAGATCAACAACGACATGCCGTTGCCGATGCCGCGCTGGGTGATCAATTCACCCATCCACATCAACAGCGCCGTGCCGGTGGTCAGGGTCAGCACGATCAGCAGCACCCGGGGCAGGGTGAAGTCGGGGATGAGGTCGACGCCCGGCAGACCGCCGCGGGTGAGACCACCACCCCCGTTGTGGAACAGATAGGCCAGACCCGTCGACTGCAGCACGGCGATACCGATGGTGACGTAGCGGGTCCACTGGGTGATCTTGCGTTGACCGACGGCGCCCTGGTTCTGCCATTCCTCGAGCTTGGGGATCACCACACCGAGGATCTGCATGATGATCGACGCCGTGATGTACGGCATGATCCCGAGGGCGAAGATGGCGAAGTTGGTGAGACCGCCGCCCGAGAACAACTTCAGGAACTGGAGGATCCCACCCGAATCGGCCTGCGCTCGCAGTTGCTTGAGCGCGCTGGTGTCGATACCGGGCACGGGGAGGTGTGCGCCCAGTCGGTACAGGGCGATCATCAGAACCGTGAACAGGACCTTGTTGCGCAGGTCCTGGACCTTGAAGATGTTCTTCAGATTGGTGAGCACCGAATTCGCTCCTGGTGCGGGTCAGGGCCCGCGGTTGGTCAGCGGTTGGTGAACTGGTTGCCCTTGGCGGGCGGACGACGATCGCCCCACGGCAGCGGGAGCACCTCGATCGACCCGCCAGCGGCGGTGATGGCCGCCTCGGCCGACCGCGAGAAGGCGTGGGCCCGCACGGTCACGGCCCGGCCGAGTTCACCCCGACCGAGGACCTTGACGAGCGCGCCCTTGCCCACGAGGCCCTTCGACAACAGCGAGACGGGATCGACGACATCGAGCCCCGATTCGGCGATGGTGTCGAGGTTGACGGCCTGGTACTCGACCCGGAAGGGATTGTTGAAGCCCCGCAACTTGGGCACGCGCATGTGCAGCGGCATCTGGCCGCCCTCGAAGCGGGCCGGGATGGTCGTGCGAGCGCCCTGACCCTTGGTGCCACGGCCTGCGGTCTTGCCGCCCTTGCCGCCGATGCCACGACCGACGCGCTTGCGACGTCGATTGGCGCCCTCGGCGGGCTTGAGATCATGGATCTTCACGATGTCCTCACTTCCCGGCCGCGCCGGACTCGACCTCTTCGACCCGGACGAGATGCGGGACACGAGCGAGCATCCCGCGGATCTCCGGACGATCAGGCAGCGTGTGCGACTTGCCGATGCGACCGAGGCCCAGCGCCCGCAGCGTGCCGCGGTGCTTGGGCTTGGAGCCGATCGATGAACGGATCTGCGTGACCTTCAGGTCGCCCATCACGCCACCTCGTCGGGGATGTGCGGGCCGCGCTCGGCCTCTCGGAAGGCCTCGAGCATGCCCTTGGGCACGAACTCCTCGGGCGACAGACCCCGCAGACGAGCGACCTCGTTCGGATCCTTCAGCGCCTGGAGTCCCGCGATGGTGGCACGGGCCACGTTGATGTGGTTCGACGAACCGAGCGACTTGCACAGCACGTCGTGGATGCCCGCCTCCTCGAGGATGATGCGGGCGGCGCCACCGGCGATCACACCGGTACCGGGGGCGGCGGGCTGGATGAGCACGCGGCCGGCACCCATGCGTCCGATGACCGGATGGGTCACCGTCGAGCCGGCCCGCGGCACCTTGAACAGGTTCTTGCGCGCCTCCTCGGTGCCCTTCTGGATGGCGAGGGGCACCTCCTTGGCCTTGCCGTACCCGAGACCGACATGGCCGGCGCCATCCCCGATCACCACGAGAGCGGTGAACGAGAAACGACGACCGCCTTTGACGACCTTGGCGACGCGGTTGATGTTGATCACCCGCGACTCGCGCAGGGCGAGAGCGTCCACGTTGAGAGCCATCAGAACTCCAGTCCTGCGTTCCGGGCCGCGTCTGCGACCGCTGCGACCCGACCGTGGTAGAGGAATCCACCGCGATCGAAGACGACCTTCTCCACACCGGCGGCCTTGGCCCGCTCGGCCACGAGCTTGCCCACCTCGGTGGCGGCCGAGATGTTGCCGGTACCCGAGGCGGCGACACCCGTCTCCACCGTCGACGCGGCGGCGAGGGTGCGGCCCGAGATGTCGTCGATCACCTGGGCGCTGATGTGGCGGTTCGACCGGTACACGGCCAGACGGGGACGAGAGGACGTACCCCGCACCTGCTTGCGCACGCGTCGATGACGACGGATGCGCCCCTCACGCTTGCGCTGTGCCTTGTCGCTCATGGCTACTTCCCTGCCTTGCCGGCCTTGCGGGCGACACGTTCGCCCTTGTACCTGACGCCCTTGCCCTTGTACGGCTCGGGCTTGCGGATGGCGCGGATGTCGGCGGCCACCTGACCGACCACCTGCTTGTCCACGCCGCGAACGAGGATCTGGGTCGGGGCCGGCACCTCGAAGGTCACGCCCGCCGGAGCCGACACGCTGACCGGATGGCTGAACCCGAGAGCCAGCTCGATGGCCGTGTCGCCCTTGGGTGTGGCTCGATAGCCGACGCCGATGATCTCCAGCTCCTTGGTGAAACCCTCGCTCACACCGACGACCATGTTCGACACCAGCGAGCGCACCAGGCCGTGCATGGCCCGGCTCTGACGCTCGTCGTCAGGACGCTCGACGAGAAGTTCCGAGCCCTCCTGACGCACGGTGATGCCGCCGGGGATGTCCAGATCGAGGGTGCCCTTCGGACCCTTGACGGTGACGTGGTCAGCGGCGATCGACACCTCGACGCCGCCGGGAACGGGGATGGGAGAACGTCCCACTCGTGACATCTCGATCTCCTACCAGACGTAGCAGAGGACCTCGCCGCCCATGCGACGCTTGCGCGCCTCACGGTCGGTCATGAGACCCTGGCTGGTGGACAGGACGGCGACACCGAGACCACCGAGGACCCGAGGGATCTTGTCGGCCTTGGTGTACACACGCAGACCCGGCTTGGACACGCGCTTCACTCCGGAGATGACGCGCTTGCGCTCGGGTGAGTACTTCATGGTGACGGTGAGGACCCGACCGGGACGGTCGGTGGCATCGGCGGCCGTGAAGCCCTCGATGTAGCCCTCCTTGAGCAGCAGCTCGGCGAGGGCCTCCTTCACCTTGGAGGAGGGCATGCGAACCTCGTCGTGCATCGCGATGTGGGCGTTGCGGATGCGAGTGAGCATGTCGGCAATGGGATCGGTCATCGTCATGGTCGTACCTCCCTCACCAACTGGCCTTCTTGAGACCGGGGATCTCACCGGCATGTCCCAACTCGCGCAGGCACACCCGGCACAACAGGAATCGACGGAACACCGCACGCGGTCGTCCGCAGCGCTGGCAGCGCGTGTAGCCGCGCACCTTGAACTTCGGTGTCGTGCGCTGCTTGTTGACGAGAGCCTTCGTGGCCATTACTGCTGCCCCTCACGCTTGAACGGGAAACCGAAGGCGTCGAGCAGAGCCTTGCCTTCGGCATTGGTGCTGGCGGTGGTCACGATGGTGATGTCGAAGCCGCGGGGGACGTCGACCTTGTCGTAATCGATCTCCGGGAACATCAGCTGCTCGGGAAGACCGAAGGTGTAGTTGCCGTGGCCGTCGAACGACCGGGGCGACAGTCCGCGGAAGTCCCGGATGCGGGGGATCGCCAGGCTGATCAGCCGGTCGAGGAACTCCCACATACGGTCACCGCGCAGGGTCACCTTGACGCCGATGGCGTTGCCCTCGCGCAGCTTGAAGCCGGCGATGGACTTCTTGGCCTTGGTCACGATGACCTTCTGGCCGGTGATCCGCTCGAGGTCCCGGACGGCGCCGTCGAGGAGCGACGACTGGGCCAGGGCCTTGCCCACGCCCGAGTTGATCACGATCTTCTCGAAGCGGGGTACCTGCATGATGTTGCCGAGACCCAGCGAATCCTTCAGCTGGGCCCGGATCTCGTCGTTGTAGCGGGCCTTCAGGCGAGGCACGCTCACGGTGGCGGTGCTCATACGACGTCTCCTCCGCACTTGCGGCAGATACGGACCTTGGTGCCATCGGCCTCGAACCGGTACCCGATCCGGGTCGGGGCACCGCATGCGTTGCAGATGATGGCGACGTTCGATGCCGGGATGGGCATCTCCTTGTCGATGATGCCTCCGGTGTTGGTCTGACTCGTCGGCTTCTGGTGCTTCTTGGCGATGTTGACGCCGTCGACGATGACACGACCGGTCTCGGGTATCGAGCGGGTCACCACACCGGTCTTGCCGCGGTCCTTGCCCGACAGCACCCGAACGCGGTCACCCTTGCGGATCTTCATCACAACACCTCCGGGGCGAGCGACACGATGCGCATGAACTTCTTGTCACGCAACTCACGACCCACTGGGCCGAAGATGCGGGTGCCACGCGGCTGCATGTTGTCGTTGATGAGCACGGCGGCGTTCTCGTCGAACTTGATGTAGGAGCCGTCGGGACGACGCTTCTCCTTCTTCACGCGCACGACGACGCACTTGACCACGTCGCCCTTCTTGACACCAGCACCGGGGATGGCGTCCTTGACGGTGGCCACGAAGACGTCACCGATCGAGGCGTAGCGACGACGGGTGCCGCCGAGCACCTTGATGCAGAGGACCTCCTTCGCACCACTGTTGTCGGCCACCCGGAGACGGGACTCCTGCTGGATCATCGTGCACGCTCCAGGACGTCGACGACGCGCCAGCGCTTGAGCTTGGACAGCGGGCGAGTCTCCTGGACACGCACGCGATCACCCACGTTGAGGTCGTTGGTCTCGTCGTGGACGTACAGCTTGTTGGTGCGCTGGACGGTCTTGTTGTAACGGGGATGACGGACCCGATCGACGACGGCGACGACCGCCGTCTTGTCCATCGAGGTCGACACGACCAGCCCCTCGCGCACCTTGCGCGGGTTCGGTCGTGCAGTGGTGGCTTCGTCACTCATCGGACGCCCTCCTCATCGGCCAGGGCCTCGGCCGCGGCGATCTCGCGCTCGCGCAACTCGGTGTTGAGCCGGGCGATGTGCTTGCGCACCGCACCGAGTCGGGCGGTGTTGTCGAGCTGACCGGTCACGTGCTGGAAGCGCAGGTTGAACAACTCCTCCTTGGCCGACGCCAGCCGCTCCAGCAGCTCACGGTCGCCGAGGTCGCGCAGTACTTCGGTCTTGGCCATCAGAAGGCCTCCTCACGGGCGACGAAGCGGGCCTTGATCGGCAGCTTCTGGATGGCCCGATCGATCGCAGCACGGGCGACCTCCGGGTCGTTGTAGGACAGTTCGAACATGATCCGTCCCGGCTTGACCACGGCCACCCAGCGCTCCGGGTTGCCCTTGCCGGAGCCCATGCGGGTCTCGGCCGGCTTCTGCGTGACCGGCTTGTCCGGGAAGACGTTGATCCAGACCTTGCCGCCGCGCTTGATGTGACGGGTCATGGCGATACGGGCGGCTTCGATCTGACGCGCCGTCACCCAGCCCGGCTCCAGCGCCTGGATGCCGTAGTCACCGAAGGTGACCTCGGTGCCGCCCTTGGCGGCACCCTTCATCCGACCGCGCTGTTGCTTGCGATGCTTGACCTTCTTGGGCATCAACATGTTCAGTCACCATCCCCGGGACGGAAGTGGGGGGTCTCGTGGTGCTGCCGGGTGGAGCGCTCGATCTCCTCCTCCTCGGCCAGCAGACGTTCGAGTTCGGGATCGGCTTCCTTCACCAACGGGGTGGCCTCGATCTCCTCGGCGACGTCGGTCTCGGCGGCCCGGCCACGCGACGACACCACCTTGCGCGGACGGGCTTCACCCGAGGTCTCCCCGACCGCCATGGCCGCCTCGCGGGTGGCCTTGTCGTCGAGCACGCTCTTGTAGGGAAGGATGTCGCCCTTGTACAGCCACACCTTCACGCCGATGCGGCCATAGGTGGTCTTGGCCTCGCGGAAGCCGTAGTCGATGTCGGCTCGCAGCGTGTGCAGCGGCACGCGACCCTCGCGGTACCACTCGGTGCGGCTCATCTCGGCGCCACCGAGGCGACCCGAGCACTGCACGCGGATGCCGAGCGCGCCGGCCTTCTGCGCGTTCTGCACGGCCCGCTTCATGGCCCGACGGAAGGCCACACGTCCGGCCAGCTGGTCGGCCACTCCCTGAGCGATCAGCGCGGCGTCGAGCTCGGGCTGCTTGATCTCCTGGATGTTCAACTGGATCTTGTTGTTGCCGGTGATCTTGGTGAGACCGGCCCGCAGGCGATCGGCCTCGGCGCCACGACGACCGATCACGATGCCCGGGCGGGCCGTGTGGACGTCGACCCGGAGGCGGTCACGGGTGCGCTCGACCTCGATCCGGCTGATGGCCGCGTGCGGCAGCTCGGTCATCAGGTAGTCGCGGATCTTCCAGTCACCGATGAGGTTGTCGGAGTACTCCTTGCGATCGGCGAACCAACGCGACTTCCAGTCGGTGGTCACGCCGAGGCGGAACCCGTAGGGATTGACCTTCTGGCCCATCAGGCGTCCTTCCCATCGGTGGCGTCGTCGTCGGTCACGTCGTCGGTCACGTCGTCGTCCTCGTGTACATGACCCTCGTGGTCGTGGTCGTCCTCGGCGCGGCGCTCGGCCTTGGCCTGGCGACTGCGGGCCACGCGTTCGCGCCGGGCCTCGGCTGCCGCCCGACCGCCCGACACCCGGCCACTGGCCGCTTCGCGGGTGCGCAGCGCCTCGAGGGCATCGGCGTCGAGACGGCTCACGATGATCGTGATGTGACAGGTGCGCTTGCGGATGCGCGCCGCCCGACCGCGGGCCCGCGGCTGGAACCGCTTCATGGTCGGGCCCTCGTCGGCGTAGCAGGCCGACACGAAGAGCTCGTCGGCGGGCAGGTCGTTGTTGTGCTCGGCGTTGGCGATGGCCGACTCCAGGCACTTGAGGATGGTGCGGGCGATGTCGCGCTCGGCCATCTCCAGCACCTCGAGCGCACGCGCCACCGGGAGGCCGCGGATCAGGTCCAGGACCTGACGGGCCTTGTAGGCCGACGAACGGACGTGACGGACCTGGGCCCTCACGCCGGGGCGCTCGTTGGTCTTCGCTCCGAAGGCCATCAGCGGCGTCCCTTCTTCTCTTGACCGGCGTGGAACTTGAAGGTCCGGGTCGGGGCGAACTCACCCAACTTGTGGCCGACCATCGCCTCGGTCACGTACACGGGAACGTGCTTGCGGCCGTCGTGCACGGCGATGGTGTGACCGACCATCTCGGGGATGATCGTCGAACGACGGGACCAGGTCTTGATGACCTTCTTCTCGCCCTGTTCGTTGAGTTCGTCCACCTTCTTGAGGAGGTGGTCGTCGACGAACGGACCCTTCTTGAGGCTGCGGGGCATGGCGTGGTCTCCTAACGCCGCGAGCCGCGCGTGCGGCGACGACGGACGATGAGCTTCTGCGAAGGCTTGTTGCGATCACGGGTGCGACCCTCGGGCTTGCCCCAGGGCGACACGGGATGACGACCGCCGGAGGTCTTGCCCTCACCACCACCGTGGGGATGGTCGACCGGGTTCATGGCCACGCCGCGGGTCTGCGGACGCACGCCCTTCCAGCGGTTGCGGCCGGCCTTGCCGATCTTGATGAGTTCGTGCTCGGAGTTGCCGACCTCGCCCACCGTGGCCCGGCAGTCGATGGGCACGCGGCGCATCTCGGTGCTGGGCAGACGCAGGGTGGCGTAGTCGCCTTCCTTGGCCACCAACTGGATGGCACTGCCGGCCGATCGGCCCATCTTGCCGCCGCCACCGGGCTTCAACTCGACGTTGTGCACCACGGTGCCGACGGGGATGTAGCGGAGGGGCAGCGCGTTGCCGGGACGGATGTCCGAGCCCTGGCCGCTGCGCAGGATGTCGCCGACCGTCACACCCTTGGGGGCGAGGATGTAGGCCTTCTCCCCGTCGTGGTAGTGCAGCAGCGCGATGCGACAGGTGCGGTTCGGGTCGTACTCGATGGCGGCCACGCTGGCGGGCACGCCGTCCTTGGTCCGACGGAAGTCGATGATGCGGTACTGACGCTTGTGGCCGCCGCCCTTGTGGCGAGCCGTCTTGCGTCCGTAGGAGTTGCGACCACCGGTGCGGTTCTTGGGAACGACCAGCGAACGCTCGGGCTTCGAGCGAGTGATCTCCGAGAAGTCGGAGACGGTCTGGAATCGGCGACCGGGACTGGTCGGCTTGCGCTTGCGAAGTGCCATGGTTCCTATCCCTCGAACAATTCGATCCGGTCGCCGGGGGCGAGGGTGACGAAGGCGCGCTTGTCACCGGCGCGACTGCCCCACGTTCCCGTGCGGCGATTGCGCTTGCGCTTGCCTCGGCGATTGAGCGTGTTCACGTTGAGCACCTTGACCCCGAAGATCGACTCGACGGCGTCGTGGATCTCGGGCTTGGAGGCGTCCGGGTGGACGACGAACGTGTAGACGTTGCGGTCGAGCAGGCCGTAGCTCTTCTCGCTCACGACCGGCCGGATGATGACGTCGCGGGGATCCTTCACTGCGCTTCCTCCACTGCCGGGAGACTGGCCTTGGTGAACACGACCCAGTCGGCGACGAGCACGTCGTAGGTGTTGAGTTCCGGTGTCTCGATGATGTGGACGTGTCCGAGATTGCGGAACGACTTCCATGCCGCAACGTCGGTGCGCTCCAGCACCAACAGGGCCTTGCCCTCGATGCCCAGAGCGGCGAGGGCGGCCACTGCGCCCTTGGTCGACGGGGCGTCGAAGCCCCAGTCGTCGACCACGACGACCTTGCCCTCGGCAGCCCGGTCCGACAGCGCCGAACGCAGCGCCAGGCGGATCATCTTCTTGGGGGTGCGCTGGGCGTAGC
>JBJTGD010000036.1:0-11447 GCA_046093735.1 Acidimicrobiia bacterium
CCTCCATCCGCTGCGCCGCCAGCGACTCGGCCTCATGACGAACCCGAACCGACTCGTCGTGCGCCTCTCGCACCATGCGGTCGACGCTCTCCTCGGCGCCGGCGGCCGCGGTCGTCGAGGTCGCGGAAGTTGCGGAGGTCGCAGAAGCCGCAGAGGCCGTCGACGTCGTCGACGATCAGGCGTGGATCGGTGCTCGTGACGAGGCGATCGCGTCGATCACCTCGACCCTCACTCGACGCATCAAGCGCGCCCTGTCCGACGAGCAGAACGAGTTGCTGGCCTCGGTGGGCACCATCAAGCCCAAGCAGTCGGCCATCGCCCTGTTGCCGCTGCCCGAGGCGCAGATCGAGCGCTACGAGGACCTCGCCCTTCCGGAGCTGGCCGATGCTGCTGCCGCGGGCGCGGCACTGATGCCGGGCGGCGCCAAGGCCACCCACACCTCGGTCGGTGACCTCGCCTCGGAACTGGCGTCGGCGATCGTCGTCCCGTTGCGGGAGCGGATCGAGTCGGCGATGTCGGAGGCCGCGGGCGACAAGGACGATCTCTCCCGACTCATCCGGGCCACCTATCGGGACTGGAAGGGTGCGCGGGTCGATGACGAGGTCGACTCCGCCGTGCGGTCGGCCTGCAATCGGGGGATGCTCGACCGTCTTGGCCGGGGGACGAAGATCCGCTGGGTGGTGGCCGAGGGAGATGATCCCTCCCCCGACTGCGAGGACAACGCCCTGGCCGGGGCCGTGGTCAGCGGCAAGCCGTTCCCCACCGGGCACACCGTGCCGCCACTGCACCCCGGATGTCACTGCGCCGTCATCCCTGTCGCCGACTGATCCGACCCGCGTCGTGACCGGTCGGTCCGGCCCGTAGGCTCCGGGCGATGCGCGTCCCCACCGATATGCCTCAACGTCGTCGGCGGGTCTCCCGGGGCCGTCTGGCGATCATCATCCTCGTCGGTGTCGGTGCGCTGTTGTTCCTGTCGGTGCGCGGGTTGGCCGAGTTCTGGACCGACTACCTGTGGTTCGACTCGCTCGGGGTGCGCACGGTCTTCACCGGCATCATCGGCGCCCGGATCGCGCTCGGCGCCATCTTCACCCTGGCCTTCTTCGTCCTCGCCTTCGTCAATCTCCTCGTCGCCGACAAGATCGCGCCTGCCGAACGGCCGCTGGGCCCCGAGGGCGATGTGCTCGACCGCTACCACGCCACCATCGGACGACGATCGCTGTTGGTGAAGGTCGTGGTGTCGCTGGTTCTGGCCCTGCTCACCGGGCTGGGCATGTCGAGCGACTGGCGGCAATGGCTGCTGTTCACCAACGGCGGCAGCTTCGGCATCAACGACGCCACGTTCCAGACCGATGTGGGCTTCTACGTGTTCAAGTTGCCCTTCTACACCTCGGTGGTGAACTGGCTCTTCGCCGCCGGCGTGATCATCCTCATCATGACGGTCGTCGCCCACTACGTGAACGGTGGCATCCGGCTGCAGGTCCCGGGTCAGCGCGTGACCCCGCAGGTCAAGGCGCACGTGTCGGTCATCCTCGGCGTGCTGGCGCTGGTCAAGATGGCCGACTACTGGCTGCAGCGCTACGCGCTCACCTACTCGACCCGGGGCACCGTCGACGGCGCCACCTACACCGACGTGAAGGCGCAGTTGCCGGCCATCTACCTGTTGATGATCATCGCCGGACTCTCGTTCGTGCTGTTCATCGTCAACATCTGGCGCCGGGGTTGGACCCTGCCGGTGGTGGCCGTCGGTCTCTGGGCCCTCGTGTCGTTGGTGGCCGGCGTCATCTATCCGGCCTTCATCCAGCGGTTCGTGGTGGAACCCGAGGAGTCGGCTCGGGAGACCCCGTACATCGAGCACAACATCTCGGCCACGCGCGAGGCACTCGGTCTCGACGAGGTGGACACTCAGCCGTTCATCTACAGCCAGGACAAAGCCGTCGCCACGCAGAACATCAATGCCAATCCGGGCACGATCCGCAACGTCCGACTCCTCGATCCCTCGGTGGTGAATCCGACGTTCCAGCGACTGCAGAGCCAGTACGCGGCCTACCGGTTCAACCAACTCGACGTCGACCGCTACCAGATCCGGACGCCGAGCGGTGAGATCGCCACCACGCAGGTGGTGCTGGGCGCACGCGACCTCGACGTGAACGGCATCCCGCAGAAGTCATGGGAGGGCCAGCACCTCGCCTACACCCACGGCTACGGCGTGGCCCTGGCCCCGGCCAACGCCACCACTCCGCAGGGTCGTCCCGATTTCCTCATCCGCAACGTGCCGGTGATCGAGGACCGGGCCCGCATCGACGTGGCCATCGACACGCCCCAGACCTACTTCGGCGAGAACGTCGGCGGGTACGCCATCACCAATGCCACCCGCGAAGAAGTGGACTACGTCGAGATCGACGGTTCGACCAAGTTCACGCAGTACTCCGGGGCCGGCGGCGTGAATCTCGGATCTCTCACCCGCAAGGCCGCCTACGCGCTGCGATTCTCCGACTGGAACCTCCTCGTCTCCAACTTCATCACCTCGGACTCGCGCATCATCTACCAGCGAGACGTGCGTGATCGCATCGAGCAGGTGGCGCCGTTCATGCAGTTCGACGCCGATCCCTACCCGGTGGTGTCGGGTGGTCGCGTGGTCTACATCTTCGACGGCTACACCACCACCGATCGCTACCCGAATGCCCAGCGCGCCGATGTGAGCGGATTGCCGGCGGCCAGCGGATTGTCGGGCGCACGCTTCAACTACGCCCGCAACTCGGTGAAGGCCGTGGTCGACGCCTACGACGGCTCGGTGAAGCTCTACGTCGTCGATCCCTCCGATCCGATCGTGCGGGCGTGGGAGAAGGCGTTCCCGGCCCTGTTCGCCGGTGTCGACGAGATGCCCGCCGGCCTCAAGGCGCATTGGCGCTATCCGGAGGATCTGTTCCGGGTGCAGACCAACATGTACGGCCGCTACCACATCGCCGATCCGAAGGCCTTCTACGAGAAGACCTCGACGTGGTCGGTGGCCCAGGACCCGGGGGCGACGGCGGCCACCACCACCGCCATCGTCACCAACAACGGGCTGCTCACCGCCGGCACTCCGGTGCGGGCCCGCGAGGTGCGTATCGACCCCGCCTACATGTTGCTGCGGTTGCCGGGTCAGGACACCGAGTCGTTCGTGATGCTCCGACCCTTCGTGCCGTTCTCCGAGGACGACTCCAAGAAGACGCTGACCTCGTTCATGGTGGCCAACTCCGATCCGCCCCAGTACGGGAAGTTGACCGTCTTCGAGATGCCGGCCGGCTTCAACATCGACGGACCGTCGATCGTGAACGCCAACATCCTCGCCGATCAGTCCGTATCCGCTCGTCTCACCCTGCTCAACCAGCAGGGTTCGAAAGCGCAACTGGGTGATCTCGTGCTCGTCCCGGTGGGCAACTCGATCGTCTACGTGCGGCCGCTCTACGTGTCGTCGGACAACGCCACGGCGGTGCCCGAACTCAAGGAGGTCATCGCCGTGTTCGGCGGTGAGGTCGTCATGCGTCCGACTCTCAAAGAGGCGATCCGGGTGCTGTTCCCGGGGGCCAGCCCCGAGACCTTCGAGTCGATCACCTCGGACCAGCCCGACACCGGGGGCGGGAACGGGACGGGTTCGACCACCACGACGACGACCATCATCCCCGGTCTGCCCACCACCACGACGACGGTGCCCAGCACGGGCAATGCCACCAAGGACCAGCTGATCGATCAGGCCGCCCGGGCGCTGGTCGATGCCGACGCCGCACTGCGCAACGGCGACCTGGCCGGCTACCAGGCCAAGGTGCGCGAGGCCCAGTCGCTGTTGTCACGGGCCCAGGCCACCGCCTGAGCCTTCGTCACAGCCGCCAGATGCGGGCGGCGTTGTCGCAGATGATCTTGCGCTTCTCGTCGGCGGGGATGTCGGCGAAGGCGCGTTCGATGAGGTCCTGCGAGTCGGGCCAACTCGTCACCGGGTGCGGGAAGTCGGTCGACCACAGCATGTTGTCGACGCCCACCTTGTGGCGCAGCAGCGTGAGTGAATCGGGCTCATCGATGAACGTCACCGCGATGTTGCGGTGGAAGTACGTACTGGGCAACTCGGAGATGTATTCGAACGAGTAGCCCTGACGCAGGACCATGTCGTCGATGACGTCGAGGTACCAGGCGATCCAGCCGAGGCCGGGCTCGACGAACACCAACCGCAGGTCGGGGTGGCGTTCGAGCACGCCACCGAGGATCCACATACCGAAGGCCTCGGCCGTCGACAGCGCCGCCATCGGCACCATCACACCCTTGTAGGCGGTGGGATCGCGCCGGGTGAGGTCATCGAGATTGGTGTTCACCCCGATGTGGCAGGCCAGGGGCAATCCCACTTCGCCGATGGCGTCCCACAGCGGCGCGTAGCGCTCGTCGTAGTAGTCGGGTTGACCGATCTCGGTGGGGAACACCGGGATCTGCAGCGCCTTCGCCCCGGCCGCCGCCACCCGCTGCACCTCGGCGATGGCCATGGGGATGTCGTTGATGGGGATCTGGTAGTTGACGACGAGTCGACGGGGATCGGCCGACGCGAACTCGGTGAGCACATCGTTGAAGGCACGAGTGGCCTCGGCGATGCCCTCACGCATGTCGCGGATGTAGCGGAAGGCCGACACCTCGGAGTAGATGACCTCGACGTCGACGCCGTCGGCGTCCATGTCGGCCAGTCGTGACGGACCGTCGCCGTAGCCGGGTCGAGTGAACGCCGCGTGCTGGTTGCGCTTCATGGCGTCCATGTTCACCTTGGCCTGAGCCATGTTGGAGGCCATCGCTGCGGCGAACGCCTGCTGGGCCTCGTCGTAGGCGCTGTGCCAGCGGGTGGCCAATCGGGCCTTGATCTGGTCCTGGGTGATGGCCACGTGCGAATCGGCCGAGATGACGCGTTCACCGTTGCGGTTCAGCACGATCTCCGACTCGGTCAGGGCGGTGGGTGGGTTCATGACTCCTCCGTTGGGATATCGGTTCGGTGCAGCGTGAGCGGTGTGGGCGACGTCAGCGGTTCCGGGCGCCGAGGATGGTGCCGCTGCGACCGGCGGTCACCAGTACGTGGCGGGCGCTGTCGATCTGGTTGGCGGCGGTGCCCCGCAACTGGCGCACGCCCTCGACGATGTTGTTCATGCCGTGGATGTAACCCTCACCGAGGAGTCCGCCATTGGTGTTCACCGGCAGTGAACCTCCTCGGCCGATGTGGCCGTCGGCGATGAAGTCGCGGGCCTCACCCCGACCGCAGAAGCCGAAGGCCTCCAGTTGCTGGAAGACGATGGGACTGAAGTTCTCGTAGATCATGGCCACGTCGATGTCGGCGGGCGCGAGTCCGGCCCGGGCGTACAGCTCCGCACCGAGCTGGGCGCCTTCGTCGAACCACGACAGGTCGTCATGGAAGTAGTTGAACATCTCGTGACCATCGCGCAGGTGCATGGCGCCGTTGGCCAGGATGTCCACCCAATCGGCGCCATGGGCGTCGGCCCGCTCGGCACTCGTCACCACCAGGGCCACACCGCCGTCGGACTCCAGACAGCAGTCGAGCTTGCGCAGGATCGGTTCCACGATCCAGCGCGACGCCTGATGGTCGGCGAGGGTGATGGGCCGCTCGAAGAACTGGGCGTTCGGGTTGGTGGCCGCCCAGTCCCGGGCCACCACCGTGTAGCGACCGAAGTCCTCGTTGGTGAGGCCGAAGTCGTGCATGTAGCGCTGGAAGGTGAGCGAGTAGATCTTCGCCGGGGTGTCGAGACCGAACGGCACGGCCCAGTTCCACGCCGGGTCCGGGCTGGGGCGCACGGGTTGGCCGAATCGGTGCTGAGAACGTTCGTTGAACGCTCGGTAGATCAGTACCGCCTCGGCCTGACCGCTCTCCACCGCGGCGGCGGCCAACTGCACGGTGGCATTGGCACCGCCGCCTCCGCCCCGGGTGCGAGCACTGAAACGCAGTTGTGGGATGCCCACCGACCGGATGAGGGCCAGCTCGTCGTTGGTGTCCATGGAGAACGTCACCGAGCCGTCGATCTCGGACGGGGCGAAACCGGCGTCGCGCAGCGCCGCAATCGTCGCCTCGGCGGCCAGTCGCAACGTCGAGCGACCCGAGTCCTGTGAGAACTCGGTGTGCCCGATGCCGGCGATGACGGCGCGCCCCGACCTTGCGCTCATCGGTCGCCCTCGGTGAGACGGAACTGGGGGAGCACGACGCCGTCATGATCGACGAAGCACACCTCGACCCGAGCGTCGTTCAACGTGGGTGCCGGTTCGGCGTCGACGAGATTGGAGACGAGGCGCGTACCCTCGTCGAGCTGCACGAGGATCACGATGCGCGGCTCGGCGTCGGGTTCGGTGGGATGGCGCGACACGATCCATGTGAGGATCGTTCCCCGACCGGCCGACTCGATCGCCCCCTGCTCGAGTGATCCGCAGTCGGGGCACACGGGCGTCGGCGGATGGCGCACCGTGTCGCAGGCGGTGCACTGCTGGATCAGGAGTCGGTGCTGGGCCGCACCCTCCCCGCAGAAGGCATCGTCGAAGTCGAACACCGGGGGGCGGATGGTCACCGGGCTCGCTCCTGTCGCAGGTCGGACTGCACCACGACCTTGTCGGCCAGCAACGCCCCGATCTCGGCGGTGTCCATGCCCGACTCCTCGAGGAGCGCCACGGTGTCGTGACCGACCACCAACGGCGGACCGGCGATGCGACTCGGGGTGTCGGAGAAGGTCCACAGCGCGCCGAACTGTTCGAAGCGACCCACCTGCGCCTGGTGCATCGAGGTGACGAGGCCAGCGTCGCGGAACACCGGGTCGTCGAACAACGAGAACGCGAACCGGTCGTCGGCGATCTCGCAGGGCACACCGGCACCGTCGAGCACGGCGAACCAATCGGCGGCGGTGCGGGTGGTGAAGGCGGTGTCGAGGGCGACGATGGCGGCATCGTCGTCGAGTCCGTCGAGGGACACATCAGTGGCGGCAGCCAGTACTCGCCACTGCGAATCGTCGGTCACGGCCACGCACAGCCATCGGTCGGCGCACTTCCACAGGCGCAGGCGCGGGCCGGTGCCCAACTGGTCGGCCCGTACCTTGGCCCGGGGCACGCCGGCGCCGGTGGCGGCATCGACCCAGGCATAGGAGGTGTTCACCAGACAGGCGCCGAGGATCGACGTCGACACGAACTGACCCTCGCCGGTGCGATCCCGGTGCAGCAACGCACCGATCATCCCGATCGCGGAGAGGAACCCGTTGCCGGTGTCACCGAACGAGGTGAGGCTCCACAGCGGCTTACCGCCATCGTCGAGCCCACCGTCCTCCCATTCCACGCCGGCCAGACAGGCACCGGTCTGGTCGTTGCCGGGAAGGTGGGCCCGACTGCGATCGAAGCCCGAGGTGTGGCAGTAGATCAGGTCGGGCTTGATGCGACGCAGTGACTCGTAGTCGACACCGAGACGCACGGCGGCCTCGTAGCGCATGTTGTGCTGCACCACATCGGCGCGCGCCACCAATCGGTGCAGCACCTCCAGGCCGCGCCGGTCCTTCAGGTCGACGGCGATCGACTGCTTGCCGCGATTGGCGGTGAAGGCGATGTGCGTCGAGTGCCAGAACATGTCCCATGGGGTGTTGACCTTGATGACGGTCGCCCCGAGATCAGAGAGCAGTTGTGTGCCGAACGGTCCGGCGATGGCCAGTCCCAGATCGAGCACCACCACGCCTTCGAGTGGGTGACGCAGGTCGCGCCCGGCTGTCGGTTCGGTGACAGGTGCGGGGAGGTCCAGTTCGGCCAGTACCTCGTCGGTGTGCTGTCCGATGGTCGGTGCCGGGCCCTGCGGACCGCCGGGCGTGGCCGACATGTCCAGCACCCGGCCCACGTGTCGGATGGGTCCCACCTCGGGGTCGTCGACGGTCGTCACCATCCCCTCGTCGATGAGCGCGACATCGGCGAGCGCGGCCTCGGGCGAGCGCACGGCCTGCAGGGGAACGCCGACCCGAGCGGCGGTGGCCACCCAGTCGGCGGCATCGAAACGAGCGAAGGCCGCAGCCATCTCCGGGTGGTAGTGGGCCAGTGCCACCAGTTCGCTGTAGTCAGGCCCGATGCGCGTCGGATCCTGACGCGGGTTGGTGATGGAGTCGTCGAGACCCAATTGGTCACCGCGCGACGCGCCGAGGGCGAAGGCCGGGTTGGGCACCCAGTTCTGCACCCAGGTGCCGTCGGCGCAGCGGAAGTGCCCCTTCGAGCCGCGCGGGTCGAAGATCCAACTCAGATAGCCGGGGGCATGGGGATCCTCGGGCCGCTGCCACGCGCCGGTGGTGCTGACCAGCACGCCCTGCAACAGCGAGGTCTCCACCCACTGGCCGCGGCCGGTGTGGGCGCGCGCGTACAACGCTGCGCTCACGCCCGTGGTGGCCAGGTAGGCGGCACCGAGGCTGGGCCAGCGTGACTGGGGGAACAGCGGTCCGTCGCGCTCGGGGCCGTCAGCGCAACCCGGTGGGATGTCGAGATCGGCCAGTTCCACCGGCAGTCCGCACAGTCGTCCGATCGATGTGCCCACCCAGCCGCGTTGTTCGAAGTGCAGGCCGGTGCGCGCCGCCACCAACGCGTCGATGGCCGGTCGATCCTCGAGTCCCACGTGACGTCCGTAGGCGGTGATGGAGCACAGCACGGCCCGTGGGTTGCGGGCCTGCAGCGCGTCCCAGTCCAGACCGAGTCGGGCCGCGTCACCGACGGGGAACGACTCGACCACCACATCGGCCCGGTCGCACAGGGCCAGCACCCTGGCCCGGTCGGCGACATCGTCGAGGTCGAGCACCACGCTGCGCGTGCCCCGGGACCACACGCGGGCCCCGGTCTCGACGGCGCGCAGCCGAGCGCCACCGGGTGGCTCGACCTTCACCACATCGGCGCCCTGGTCGGCCAGCAGCATGGTCGTGATGGCGCCGGCCACCCCCGTGGAGAGGTCGACGACCCGGAATCCCCCCAATGGACCGGTCATGGGGGCATCCTCGCCGCCGGTGGCGCCGACGGCAAGCAGCGTCGCCGGTGGCTTCGCCGACCGGGGTCTACTCCTCCACGAACCCGGCCTCGGCGCCGGTGGCCAGTACGTGCTTGAGGATCTTGCCGCTGGGGTTGCGGGGCAGCGGCGCCGTGCGCAGTTCGACGTAGGCCGGCACCTTGTAGGAGGAGAGTTGCGCCCGGCAGTGCTCGTACACGTCGAGGTCGGTGACCGTGGTGTCGGGGGCGATCACCACGATGGCCTTCACCTCCTGACCGAGCAGGTCGTGATCGACACCGATCACCGCCGTCTCGATCACACCCGGAATCTCCTCGATGCAGTTCTCCACTTCGAACGGGTAGATGTTCTCGCCGCCGCGGATGATGAGATCGCGTTTGCGGGTGGCGATGTAGATCACACCGTTCTCGATGCGGCCGAAGTCGCCGGTGTTGAACCAGCGTCCGGGGAAGAAGGCCTCGGCGTTGGCCTCGGGATGACGGAAGTACTCGTTCATCAACAGCGGCGACCGCACGCAGATGTTGCCTTCGCCACCCTCGGGCAGCACGTTGCCTTCGTCGTCGCGAATGGTCACCTCGATGGTGGGCAGGGCCGGGCCGATGCACTCGGGCGAGGCCTCCAGCATCCAGCTGGGGGCGAACGACACCAGCGAACCGGTCTCGGTCGATCCGTAGCCCGTCGACATGGTGTGGTCGAGATGGGGGAACCGCTGCGTGACCCGACGGATGATCTCGGGGGTGGTGGCTGATCCACCCATGCCCACCGACAGCACCTGTGACGGGGGGATGTCGGCGCAGCGGTCCGAGTCCACCAGCCGCAGGATGTGAGTGCCCGTGCCACCGAGGATGTTGACGCCGTTGGCGATGATGAAGTCGATCACCGGATCGGCTTCGAAGCGTTTCGTGTACCACGCGGTGGGTGAACCGGTCTGGATCGAGTTCACCGTGGCGCCGAGGCCGGAGACATGGAACAGCGGGAACACCGCCAGGCGCGTCGGTGGGGGACCGCCGCTGCCGCCGGTGAGTCCGGCCATGACCATGGTGCGAGCCCCGATGAAGTTCTGCAGCGTCGAGTAGTGGATCACGCTGCGGTGCGACAGCACCGCGGCCTTGGGCCGACCGGTGGTGCCACTGGTGAAGATGAGGATGGCGCCGTCGTCCTCGGCGATGGAGTTCGACGGCAGCGGTGCATCGGGGGCGTAGGACAGCATCACGGCGAGGTCGTCATCGAGGTCGAAGCGGGGAGTGGTCACTCCAGCGCTGAGACGCTCGGCCCGCTTGGCGTCGAACAGCAACAGCTTCGGTTCGGTGAGGTCGAGGGCGTGCTGCATCTCCGCCTCGGTCCACCATCCGTTCATGGCGACGTTGACCGCCCCCATCGACAGCAACGCCCAGAACGACACGATCCATCCGTAGGAGTTCGCCCCGCAGATGGCGACCCGATCGCCGTGGCCGATCCCGTGTTCGCGTTGCAGCCAGGCCGCAGTGGAGGCCACGTCGTCGCGGAACCCGGCGGAGGTCACCGTCCGGCCGTCGTCGAACATCATCGAGGTGCGCTCGCCGAACTCGAACGAGTTCTCCAGCACCTCGCGCAGCGAGCGGGCCCGGTTGCGCAGCACGCCCATCGTCTCGCCCTGCACCGTGGCCTGTTCCACCTCGAACGGTGCCCCCGGTCCGGTGAGGACCGCGGTGGTCTCGTTCAACTTGGCCAGCAGGGGATGGGTGTGGGCGGGTCCGTCGTGGGTGGTCACTGATCCTCCGGAGGTCGGGGGAGCAGTCTGTCATCGCGGCCTCGTCTAGGTTCCCGGGCGCAGTCGTCGACGCCGAGGGAGAGCCGGATGAGCAACGGAGCAGTCCCGGTCCGGGGGTGTCGACGATGACGATCATGGCGCCGGGCGCTCGGATGGTGGTGACCGGGGCGGCGGGCTTCCTCGGCTCGCACATGGTGGGACGCCTGGTGGCGGCCGGAGTCGAGGTCGTCGGCATCGACGATCTCTCCTCGGGACGGGTCGACAACCTGGCCGAACTCATGGCGCACCCCTCCTTCGAACTGCGCCAGGCCGACATCAGCGACGGGTTCACCGTGGACGGACCGGTCGACGCCGTGCTGCACCTGGCCAGCCCGGCCTCACCGGTCGACTACCTGGCCCGACCCATCGAGACGCTGCGCGTGGGCAGTGAAGGAACGCGCGCGGCGCTCGAACTGGCCCGGGCCCGCTCGGCTCGTTTCTTCCTCACGTCGACCAGTGAGGTGTACGGCGACCCGCTGGTGCACCCGCAGCCCGAGAACTACTGGGGCAACGTCAATCCCATCGGCGTGCGCAGTGTGTACGACGAGGCCAAGCGCTACGCCGAGGCCCTCACCTACGCCTATGCCCGCACCCATGGTCTCGACGTGCGGGTGGCGCGCGTCTTCAACACCTACGGACCGC
>JBJTGD010000037.1:0-5338 GCA_046093735.1 Acidimicrobiia bacterium
CGGTAGCAGGGGCCGTCGTGCGGGGTGAACACGGTCACCTGGCCCTCGAACCGGAAGATGGAGCCGTGCACCACCGGCGTGCCTGTGCGCAGCGACGCGTCGTTGAGCAGGTAACGACTGGGGAAGTTGTCGGCACCATCGACGACGAGGTCGTACCGCGACAGCAACTCGACCACATTGGACGCGTCGAGACGCATGTCGTGGGTCACGACCTTCACCTCGGGGTTGAGCAACGTGAGCGTCTTGGCCGCCGACTCCACCTTGCGCATGCCGACTCGTTCGATGTTGTGCACGATCTGTCGCTGGAGATTCGACTCGTCGACCACGTCCATGTCGATGATGCCGATCGTGCCGACACCGGCCGCAGCGAGGTACAACGCCGCGGGTGAACCCAGGCCGCCGGCGCCGAGGAGCAGCACCTTCGAGTCGAGCAACTTGAGTTGCCCCTCCTCCCCCACCTCGGGCAGGAGAAGATGCCGCTGGTAGCGATTGCGCTGCTCGGCGGTGAGCGTGCGCGGCGCCGACCACTCGCGCCCTTGGTCCTTCCACGCGTTGAAGCCGCCGTTCATGGAGACGACATCGGAGTACCCCAGTTCACCGAGGGTCTTCGCCGCGAACGCCGACCGCACACCTCCGGCGCAGAACACCACGACCTTGCTGTCGCGGTCGGTGATGCGCGACTCCACCTGGGCCTCCAGATGACCACGGGGGATGTACACGGCACCGGGGATGGCGCCCTGCTCGAACTCGTCAGGCTCGCGCACGTCGAGGAACACGGTGCCGGGGAGGTCACGCAGGGCGGCGGCGGCGGCCGGTTCGATCTCGGTGATCTCGCTGCGGGTCCGGGCCAACAGGTCGCGGAAGGTCGTCATGGTGGTCGTCCTCGGGAGGGTGGGCTTGAAACCCTACCGGAAAGGTCGGGATTCGACCACCGACGCTGGTCGGGCTCAGGCCACCAGCAGGGGAAGGATCTCGGAGGCCGAGCCGCGCACCACCGCCGTGGCCCGATCGTCGAACTCGGTGGGCTCGGCATTCACGATCACCAACGGCGCGCCCCGCTCCAGCGCGATGGGCACCATGCCGGCCACGGGGTACACGGTGAGACTCGTCCCCACCGCCAACAGCACATCGGCGCTGGCGGCCGCGACCTGGGCCCTCATGAGGTCGGCGGCCACGAGGCTCTCGCCGAACATCACCGTGCCGGACTTGAGGATCCCGCCGCAGTAGGTGCAGGGCGGATCCTCCTCGCCGGCCCGCACCCGCTCGAGGGCGTCGGTCATGGGACCACGCGCGCCGCAGTCCACGCAGTGCCACTGGTGCACCGTGCCATGGATCTCCACCACCAACTCGGGATCCGAGCCGGCCAGCACGTGGAGCCCGTCGATGTTCTGGGTGACGAGCGTGTGGAGTCGTCCCGACCGCTCGAGGTCGACCAGTGCCCGGTGACCGGCGTTGGGCTCGGCCCGGAACATCGATCCCTCCAGGCGCCATTGCCAGGCGTTGCGTCGGGTCTGGGGATCGCTGACGTAGTGCTGGATGGTGGAGAGCTTCTCGGCGGTCGGATCCTTGGTCCACAGTCCGTTGGGACCGCGGAAGTCGGGGATGCCCGAATCGGTGCTGATACCGGCACCGGTCAGCACCGCCACCGACCCGGCGGCCTGCACCAGTTCACGGGCGACGAGGAACGCAGGATCATCGGTGGTCACGGAGGAAGTCTGGCCCAGCGCGCCATGACCTCCGACCCATTGCCGCCGGTCCCGGGCCCACGGCACAGTCCGCTCCCGGCGCAGAACGACACGAGATGCGTCGAGACATCACTGCGTGCCGGTTGCGCCACTGCGCACCAGCACGATCGCCCGACCCGACCCACGAGCCCACAGATAACGAGGAGGATGATGACCATCCACGACCTTTCGCCGACCACGGACGCAGACGACCGACGCACCCACGAACTGCCGACGCCCACCGTCGAGGTGAGCGTGTGGTCCGACCCGGTGGTGGACCGGCTCGGCCACGACCCTCGCTCGACCTACGTCGAGCGGTTCTGGTTGCCGATCATGGGACCGTCGACGGTGTGGTTCCTGCGACGGATGGCCGACGATCTCGACCGGGCGCCCGAGGGCTTCACCCTCGACGTGGCCGAGATGGCCCTCGGACTCGGGGTGGGGCTGCGGGGTGGCCGCAACGCCCCGATGCTGCGCACCAGCGACCGGTCGTGCCGCTTCGGTGCCGCCCGTCCCAATGGCCCCGGGGCCATCGCCGTGCGTCGACACCTGGCCCCTCTCAACCGATCCCAGGTGGAACGCCTCCCGGCGCGCCTGCACGCCGAACACGGCGCATGGCTGGCCCGGCCGCATCGGTCAGCGGCCTACCCGGAGCTTCTGCAGCGGGCCCGGACCATCGCCCTCACCCTCGTGGAGATCGGCACGACTCCGGTCGACGCCGAGCGACACCTGCACGCGCTGCGCTTCCACCCCGCCATCGCCCACGACGCCGTGCGCTGGGCCCTCGCCAGATCTCCGCACACGGAGACCGACGAGCCGATCAGCCGGTGAAGGTGCGGGCCAGTTCGAGGAGCGTGCGCACGCCGTAGCCGGTGCCACCCTTGGGTGACTCGGCGTCGTCGGCGTCGGACCATGCCGTCGCCGCGATGTCGAGGTGCGCCCACGGCGTCTCACCCACGAACTGCTGCAGGAAGATGCCGGCGGTGATGGTGCCGCCGCCGCGAGACCTCGAGATGTTGCGCAGGTCGGCGACATCGGAGTCGAGGAAGGCCCGTTAGTCGGCCGGCAGGGGCAACGGCCACATGCGTTCACCGGCCGCGGCGGCGGCCGACTCCACCGTGTCGCGCCAGTCGTCATCGTTGGCCATGACCGCCGCGATCCGTCCACCGAGGGCGATCTCCACCGCACCGGTGAGGGTGGCGAGATCGACGATGGCGTCGACCTCGTCCTCCACGGCCAGCGACAACGCGTCGGCCAGGATCAGCCGACCTTCGGCGTCGGTGTTGAGCACCTCGACGGTGGTGCCGTTGCGGATGGTGAGCACGTCGCCGGGCCGGGTGGCATCGCCGTCACTCATGTTGTCGGTCATGGGCAGGTACCCGATGACCCGACAGCGCGGGGCCACGGCACGGATGGCCGAGAAGCAACCGAGCACGGCGGCGGCACCGGCCATGTCCATCTTCATCGTCATCATCCCCTCCCCCGTCTTGATGGAGAGGCCGCCCGAGTCGAAGGTGATGCCCTTCCCGACGAGGGCGAGCGTGCCCTTGGGTGAACGCGGCGAGTACGTGATCTTCACGAACCGCGGCTCATGGGTGGAACCACGGTTCACACCGAGCAGACCACCGAGCTGCAGACGTTCGATGCGGGCGAGGTTGAGGATCTCGATCTGCAGGCGCTCCCGCGCCGCGATGGCGCGGGCCTCCTCGGCCAGGGCCGCCGGGGTGAGGTCGCCTCCGGGCGTGTTGACCAGATCGCGGGCGAGGTTCTGCGCTGCGCCGATCTTCAGTCCCACTGAGAACGCGTCGGTCATCGGTCGGCCCGACACACCAGCCACCGACACCGTCGCCAACGTCACAGCGGCCGGTTCGGAGCGGTACTCGGTGAAGCGGTACGAACCGAGCACGAGACCCTCGGCCACGGCGCGGGCGGCGTCGGTGCGCTCGGCGAGTGGCGCGCCGTCGATGTGGCCGAGCACGTCGACACCCAGTCGACGCACCCTCGAGCCGGCCCGCACCGCCTGGGCCCCGACGCGACGCAGTCGACCGACATCCACACCGGCCGACGGCCCCACGCCGATCACGATGGTCGTCCGACCCTCGGCATCGACCACCTGGGCGATCTGGTCGGCGGCACCGGTGAAGCCCTGAGCGGCCAGCGCGGCGGCCGGCAGTCCGCGGGTGCGCAGCGCACGAGCCGACATGCGATCCGAGGCGGCGGTCACCACCACGGCATCGACCGAGGCCGGAACGGAACGGACAGGGGTGAACTTGATGGCCATGGTTCCTCTGGTCAGGGTTCGACGGAACGGGTGGGCAGCGACGTGCCCTCGCGCCAACGGGCCAAGGTCCACAACAGGTCCGACAGGCGATTCAGGTAGGCGACGACCGCGCTGCCCGGGGCGACAGCGGGCAGCGAATCGCGCTCGGCGCGACGCGCCACCGTGCGGGCCACATCGAGGAGGGCAGCGACGCGCTCCTGTCCCGGCACCACGAACTCGGTCGGCGGATCGAACCGGGCCGAGAAGGCGTCGATCGTCTCCTCGAGGTGCGTCACCATCGACTCGGTGACCAATGACGAGCCCTCCTGGAGCTTGTCCCGGTTGGCCACATCGGTGGCCAGTTCGGCCATCACCACCCACAGGTCGCGCTCGAGGTGCAACAGCACATCGGCCAGTTCACCGTCGCATTCGGCCCGGGCCAGCCCGAGGAAGGCCTGAGTCTCGTCGACCGACCCATAGGCGGTGGGCGCCGCCGAATCCTTGGCCACCCGCCCCCCGTGGAAGAGGCCGGTCGTTCCGTCGTCGCCCTTGCGGGTGTAGATCTTCACGAGGCGAGCCTAGGCGCCGCCGCGCCTCCCTTCGGTGGGGCACTGCTATCGTCTGCGTGTTCGAGCCGCCCTGATGGAGAGGGCGTGATGCCCCGGCTCGGGTGACCGGCACACTCGACCGACCCCACCCGACGGAGTTCATCGTGCAGTCGTTCCTCGATGCCCTCAGAGAACGTGTCGTCATCTTCGATGGCGGCATGGGCACCTGCATCCAGACCAGTGGCGTGACCGCCGACGACTTCGGTGGCCCCGATCTCGAGGGCTGCAACGAGCTGTTGGTGGTGACCCGACCCGACGTCATCGCCGGCGTCCACGCCGACTACCTGCGGGCCGGCGCCGACGTGATCGAGACCGACACCTTCGGCGCCTTCGGCGTGCCGCTGGGCGAGTACGGACTGGCCGACCGCGTCCACGAGTTGAACGTCGCCGCCGCCCGTCTGGCCAAGGACGTGGCCACCGACTTCTCCACCCCCGATCGGCCCCGTTGGGTGGCCGGATCCATCGGCCCCGGCACCCGGTTCCCTTCGCTGGGACAGATCCGGTTCGCCGAGTTGCGCGACCTCTACGAGGAGCAGAGCCGGGCCCTGATCGAGGGCGGCGTAGACCTGCTGATCATTGAGACGATGTTCGACCTGCTCACCGTGAAGGCGGCCATGGCCGGGGCCCGTCGGGCCATGGCCCACGAGGGCCGCGAGGTACCGCTGCAGGTGCAGGTGACGATGGAACTCACCGGGCGCATGTTGCCCGGCACCGAGATGGCTGCCGCGCTGGCCGCCATCGACCCG
>JBJTGD010000038.1:0-3305 GCA_046093735.1 Acidimicrobiia bacterium
GGCCCCCGCCGCCGGACGTACCAGGCGTGGTGGGGGCGGTGCCGTCGAGGCCGGGATTGCCGGTGGCACCGGCCGTGCCCGGTGTGCCGTTGGCTCCCACGGTGACCGTCAGCGTCACGGTGGCGTTCGTGGTGTTGGTCCACGTGCCGGAGACCTTGGCACCGGAACCGCCGACACCACCTAAGCCGCCGAGACCACCGTTGCCGCCGGGTACCACGCTGGTCGGACCGTTGAGGCCAGCGCCACCGGCGCCGCCGAAGCCACCGGGGCCGCCGGGGCCGCCGTTGCCGCTCTTCACGACGAAGAGGATCGTCTCGCCGGCCAACACGGTGCACGTCGTCGTGCCTGCGGTGGTGAAGTTGCTGATCGAGCCACACGTGCCGGTGGACGCGGCCGAGGCCACTCCGCCGACCACGATCGTCCCGGCTCCGGCCAGTGTCAGTGCGGCTGCCGCCGCCACCATCCGCTTCCACGTGCGCATTCCCGCCTCCGATGTTCGGCGCAGCGCTGCGCCTTCGTTCAGCCGGGAATGTAGCAGCGTCGGCGACCGACGGCCACTAGCCGCCGACGGTGCCGATGCGCAGGGTGGCCAACCATTCCTCGGGCTCGGCCTGACCGTCGTGCTGGCCGAGGAACGAGTCCGACGCGTCGCGTCCACACATGGCCCGGATGTCGGCCCCGCCGGCGGGATGTCGGGAGATGAACGAGGTGACGTCGTAGACCACGCCCTCGACGATGGTCCAGCACTCCGCCGGGGTGTTGCGACGCTCGACCTCGGCCACGGTGAAGGTGCGCTGATCGGTGGCGATCGGTTCCTTGGCCTCGGCGTAGGTCTCCTGCCACACCGCTTCGGCCCCGGAGTGCCCGGCCAGATAGGTGAGGGGGAACAGCGCCACCGCCACCAGCGTGCCGACCACGGCCACCACCCGATCCAGCGGTCCGATGCGTCGGATCAGGCCCACGAACACCAGGGCCAGCACTAGTGCGGCCATCACCAGCGTCACCGGACCGAGTCGGTCACCGGCCTCGGCGTGCTCGTCCGGGTTGCCCACAGCGGCGGCCAACGATTCGCCCGAGGACGAAGCGACGATCACCCCCAGCACCGACAGCACGGCCAGCGTCCAGCCCAACCACCACGTGCGGGCCAACACTTTCGGTCGCCATGCAGCCACCATGAACCAGATGGCGGTGGCGGGAAGGGCCACGATCACGCCGTGCACGATCAACGGGTGCAGGGGCAGTTCGTCGAAGTCGACCCACATCTCGGCCGGCAGGTTGAGGAACACGGCGATCAGCACCACGCCGGCCGCCGCGGCAGCGGCGAACACCTTCCACGAGAGCGAAGGGGCCGTCGTGTCGTTGGTCGTCTCGTCCACCCGTCCGCTCCTGCCTGCGTGACTGCCGGCGGGTCACCCGACCCGCCGGCGTCAGTGTGTCAGGAGCAGCCGCTGGTGGTGCCGCAGGACGGGCAGGCGTGGCAGGAGCCGGCCCGCTGCATCACCACACCGCACTGCAGGCACATCGGCGCGTCGTGGCTGACCGTGGCCACCTCGCGCACCACTCGGGTCTCGGCGAGGAGTGTGCTCACCGACTCCACCGAGGGCGGATCGGCCGGCATCTCCGAACCCTGCCGGGTCTCGATGATGGCGTCGTCGACACCGGGCAGCGTGGGCTGCAGACGCTCCGAGGTGGTGAGGATGTTGAGCTCGTTGCGCTCCTCGGGCGACAGGTACTCGATGGCCAGGCGACGGAACAGGTAGTCCATCAGCGAGTTGGCGATGCGGATGTCGGGATCGTCGGTCATGCCGGCCGGCTCGAACCGCATACCGGTGAAGGCCTCGATGAACGAGCGCAGCGGCACGCCGTACTGCAGACCGTGCGACACCGAGATGGCGAAGGCGTCCATGATGCCGGCCAGGGTCGAACCTTGCTTCGACACCCGCACGAAGATCTCGCCCGGACGACCGTCGTCGTACTCGCCGACGGTGACGAAGCCCTTGCAGTCGGCCACGCGGAACTCGAAAGTGCGCGACACGCGGGTGCGGGGCAGTTTCTGGCGCACCGGCTCGTAGATGACCTTCTCGACCACGCGCTCGATCACCTGCGTGGCGGCGGTGACGGAGTCGTCGACCTCGTCGTCGCCCTTCTTGGAGGCCGACAACGGCTGGGCCACCTTGCAGTTGTCGCGGTAGATGGCCACGGCCTTGATGCCGAGCTTCCACGCATCGATGTGCAGTTGCTCGACGTCCTCCACCGAGACGTCCTCGGGCATGTTCACCGTCTTGGAGATGGCGCCCGAGATGAACGGCTGCACCGCACCCATCATGCGGATGTGGCCCGAGTAGTGGATGGTGTTGTCACCCATCGAGCAGGCGAACACCGGGACGTGCTCGGAACGCAGGTGCGGGGCACCGAGGATCGACATGTGCTCGTCGATGTAGGCCACGATCTCGGTGACCTGCGCGTCGGTGTAACCGAGGCGACGCAGGGCCCGCGGGATCGTCTGGTTGACGATCTGCATGGTGCCGCCGCCGACCAACTTCTTCATCTTGACCAGACCGAGATCGGGCTCGACGCCGGTGGTGTCACAGTCCATCATCAGGCCGATGGTGCCGGTGGGGGCCAGCACCGAGGCCTGCGAGTTGCGCACGCCGACCACGGCCGCCCGCTCGCAGGCGTCGTCCCATGACTGCTGGGCGGCCGACAGCAGCGCCGGCGGCACGAGGTCCTCGTCGATGTCGGCCGCGGCGGCGCGGTGCTGGCCGAGGACGCGCAGCATGTGCTCGGCGTTCTCGTCGTAGCCGGCGAACGCACCCATGCGGGCCGCGGTGCGGGCCGAGGTGGCGTAGGCATGGCCGGTCATGAGCGAGGTGATCGCCGCGGCCACGGCACGACCCTCGTCGGAGTCGTAGGGCAGACCGATGGCCATGAGCAGGGCGCCGAGGTTGGCGTAGCCGATGCCGAGCTGACGGAACTTGCGGGAGTTCTCGGCGATCTTCTCGGTCGGGTAATCCGCGTTGCCCACGAGGATCTCCTGGGCGGTGAAAATGATCCCGACGGTGTGCTGGAACGCCTCGATGTCGAAGGTGTCGTCGTCACCGAGGTACTTGAGCAGGTTGAGGCTGGCCAGGTTGCACGCCGAGTTGTCGACGTGCATGTACTCCGAGCACGGGTTGGAGCCGTTGATGCGGCCCGTGGTGCACGCGGTGTGCCAGTGGGTGATGGGGGTGTCGAACTGCATGCCGGGGTCGGGGCACTCCCACGCCGCCAGGGAGATCTGGCGCTTCAGGTCACGGGCCCGCACC
>JBJTGD010000039.1:0-8307 GCA_046093735.1 Acidimicrobiia bacterium
GTCAAGTCCCGCGAACTCGAGGCGCAGATCAAGGACGTCGACTCCCGGTTGGCCAACACCCGGCTCCCTGCGCTCGACGCCGACACGCTGCGGGCCCAGCGTGCCGCGCTGGTGGCGCAGCAGACCGATCTCCGTTCGTTGTCGACGCAGTTCGAGGTGGAGGCCGCCAGTCGATCCGGCAACGTCGAGGTGGCCAACACGGCGGTGGTGCCGACCGCTCCGTTCGAACCGACGCCGGTCCGCGACGCCGCGCTGGTCGGGATCCTGGCGTTGGTCTTCGCGGCCGGTGTGGCGCTGTTGATCGATCGACTCGACAACAAGATCCACGCCACCGAGGACATCGAGGAGATGGTCAAGGACGTGCCGGTCATCGGGACGATCCCCACCAACACGAACGCACAGAAACGCCAGAGCCGGGAACTGGTGCCCCTCGACTCCACCGATGCCGAGGCCTACCGGGCCCTGCGCACGAACATCAGGTTCTCGGCCATCGGCCAGAAGCGCAGTCGAATCCTCGTCACCTCGGCGATTCCCGGCGAGGGGACGACCACGATCGTGGCCAATCTCGCCATGGTGCTGGCCCAGAGCGGCCTCAAGGTCGTGTTGGTCTCGGCCGATCTGCGCAAGCCGCAGCTCGAGGACCTGTTCGGCGTCGTCAAGCCGCCAGCCGGCCTCACCGGCGTGCTGTTGGGGGACGCGGCGCTGGTCGATGCGCTCGTTCCGGTACCCCTGCCCTCGATCGACAGCACCTTCTTGGTGCCAGCCGGTCAGTCTCCCCAGAACCCGGCCGAACTCCTCGGCTCGGAGCGGATGGGCACGGTCCTCGACCGGATCGAGTCGGCTGGCGCCGATTTCATCATCCTCGATTCCCCACCGGTGCTCCCGGTGGCCGACGCATTGGCGCTCGCCCACCTCGTGGACGGGGTGATCGTGGTGGCCAAGGCGGGGACGACCACCCGGGCCCAGCTCACCGAGGTCCTCGACCGACTGGCTCAGGTCAACTCGCCGGTGATCGGGATCGTGCTCAACGAGATCAGCGAGCAGCGCAGGTACGGCCCGTACCGGTACCGCTACGGCCGCTACGGCCGCTACGGCTACGGCCGGTACTCGCGGTACTCGAAGTACTCGCGCTATTCGAAGTACGAGAAGTACGCCAAGGACTGACGCGCCGGTCCCATGTTCGCGGGACGGCTGTGAGCGAAGTGGGGAACGCAGTGACCTACTCGGTACTCGTCGTGTGCACGGCCAACATCTGCCGGTCCCCGATGGCGCAGGCATTCCTGCAACGCTCACTCGATGCCGCAGGCGTCGGCGCGTCGGTGTCGTCGGCGGGAACATCGGGCCTGGTCGAGTGGGGCATGCCCGCAGCACCGGAAGCCGTGGAAGTCATGGCGTCGATGGGTCTCGACCTCACCGGGCACTCCAGTCGGGCCCTGACCGCTCAGCAGTTGCTGTCGGCCGATCTGGTGGTGGGAATGGCCCGTGAGCACCTGCGCGATGCCGCCGTGATGGCGCCCGAGGCATTGCCTCGACTCATGACCCTCAAGGAGCTGGTGCGGAGGGCCGGCATGGCGGGTGCACCCGGCGTGGGGGAGGAACTCGGCGTCTGGGTGCAACGCCTCACCGCCGATCGCCCACTCGGCGAACTACTGGGCGACTCGCCGGTGGACGACATCGACGATCCGTTCGGACTCCCGCTGGTCGAATTCCGGCGGACGGCCGCGGAACTGGCCGACCTCAGCGATCGCATCGCCGCCTCACTGGCGCTGATCGGCCGGCCGGCCCCGCAGGCCTGAGCGGGTCGGCTCCGGTCGGCTCGGGTCGGCTCGGGTCGGCGCGATGGGCCTGTGCTCGGCGCCCCGAGGCTTTCCGCCGCGAGCAACGGCCCGGTATCGTTCGGCACCGCCCGGGATCCGGCCGCCGATGACCACCGGCCGAGGCTCCGGGAGGGAGGACCGATGGACGAACGGATCGCAGTGATCGGAGCCGGGTACGTCGGTCTCACCACCGCCGCGTGTCTCGCCGAGCTCGGCTACCGGGTGACCTGCGCCGATGTCGATGCGGCCAGGATCGACGAGCTCCGGTCCGGACGTCTCCCCATCCACGAGGACGGACTCGAGGACCTCGTGCGGGCTCATGGCTCCAGCGGGCAGCTGTGCTTCGAGGTCGGTGCCAGGAGTGCGGTGGCGGACGCCGACGTCGCGTTCATCTGTGTCCCGACGCCGGAGCTGCCGAACGGCACGGCCGACATGTCGTTCGTCCATTCGGTGGCCACCGAGATCGGGCCACTGCTGAAGCCGGGCGCCATCGTCATCAACAAGTCGACGGTGCCGGTCGGTTCGCTGCGCGAGGTGGAGCGATTCCTGGCCCGGGCCGATGTGGCCGTCGTGTCGAATCCGGAGTTCCTGCGCGAAGGCTCGGCGGTAGCCGACTTCCTCCGGCCCGATCGCATCGTGATCGGTGCCGACGATCCGGAGATCGCTGCCCGGGTGGCATCGCTGTACCGCCCGCTCTCGGCCCCGGTGCTGCTCACCGATCCGGTGTCGGCGGAGACGATCAAGTACGCCGCCAACTCGTTCCTCGCCACCAAGCTCTCGTTCGTCAACGCGCTCGCTGCGGTGTGTGAGGCGGTGGGCGCCGATGTCGACGAGGTCATGCTCGGGATCGGCTACGACTCACGGATCGGCCACGAGTTCCTGCGGCCCGGTCCCGGATGGGGAGGCTCGTGCTTCCCCAAGGACACCGAGGCACTCATCCGGATCGCCGAGGCCGCCGGCTACGACTTCTCACTCCTGCGCGGGGTGGTCGACGTGAACCGTGACCAGTTCGAGCGGATCGTCGACAAGATCGAACGCGCGCTCGACGGACGGATCGCAGGCGCGCAGGTTGCTGCGCTGGGACTCACCTTCAAGGCGGGCACCGACGATCTGCGCCACTCGCCGGCCCTGGAGATCATCGACCGGTTGCTGGCCCGGGGCGCCAACGTGCGCGCCTACGACCCGGTGGTGGCCGGTGTCGACCGGCCGGGGTTGACGGTCGCCGACGACCTCTACTCGGCCTGCGCCGATGCCGATGTGATCGTGGTGCTCACCGAGTGGGACGAGTTCCGTCTGGTCGACGTGAACCGGCTGGCCGGGGTCGTGTCCCGCCGGGCGGTGGTCGACACGCGGAATGTCCTCGACCGCGCTGCGTTGCAGCGTCTGGGGTTCACCTACGAGGGCGTCGGGCGCCGCTGAACGCCGATCCGTCGGAATCTTCCGAACCGTCGGAGCCGTCGAAGCCGTCGGAACCGCTTCGGTCACGAGGTTCGTTCCCCGACGTGGTGGCGAGCCACTGGTCCAATCGTCGAACGAGGGCCTCGGCATTCGAGGAGTCGAACATCGAGTTGTGATTGCCGCCGACCTCGATGGCGGTCGAACCGGGGAACGTGGTCGCGACGATCGACTCCGCCGCCGATCCGTTGACATGGAGGTTGGCCACCGGTGCGTCCAGTGGAGGGGGCGCACCGTAGGCCCGGAGCTCGCGCAGCTGGCGGGTGAACTGGGTGGCCTGCGCGATCCGGTGGGAGTCGTGATCATCGGCATCGGTGTGGCGACCGAGGGCATCTCGAAGTCGGCGAGCCACATGACGGAACCCCGCCATCACGGTGGCTCCCCGTTCGCCGCGCTGCCGGGTGAAGAAGATCGTGTCGAAGAGCATGAGGCGAACGGCGCGACCTCGTTGCTCCAGCAACCACGCCGCGTGAGTGGCGATCACGCCGCCCGCCGACCAGCCGGCGAGCAGCACCACGCCGTCGGGTCGACGGCTCTCGACCTCCACTGCCACCGCAGCGGCGATCGCCTCGATCCGGTCCCGGCCCTGAACGTGAGGTCGGAACTCCCCGGACTCGATGACGATGAGCTGTCGGCCGATGCCGGTCAGGTGCTGGGCCACGTGTCGGAAGACGAGCGGAGTCGTTCCCCGACCCAACACGGCGAAGATCGGTTCGGCGGCCGAGGAAGGGTCGAACACGGTGATCCCGTTCGATGGCCGCGGATGGCGTGATCGATCCTGCGCAACGATCGCTGCGGGCGTCGGGTGGTCGAGGAACTTGGTCGGGTGGATGGTCCGCCCGAGCACCTCGGACAGTGCCGTCGCCAGTTCGATGGCGGCCAGCGAATCCAACCCCGCCTCCCAGAGATCGTCCCCGGGGCCGAGGATCGGATCGGCCAGTACGAGTCGAGCCTGGTCGACCACGGCGGTCAGGAGGGGGTCGGTGTAACGGGTGGCATCGCTCGATGTCGCATCCGGGGGAGGCGCCGTCGGCTGTCGGTCGAGGAGCGCAGCGACATCGAGCTTCCCGTTGACCGTGAGGGGGAGCCGGTCCACCACGGTGATCCGGGCGGGATGCATGTAGATGGGCAGTTGGATGCGAAGGTGCGACCGGATCTGCTCCACCAGCGACGCTCGCTCGTCGGCGTCTGACGAATTCCCCACCACGAATGCGCACAAGCGCACGATCTCGGAGGATCGATCGGCGACGACGGCCACCTCGACCACTCCATCGCACGATGCGATGGCCTGCTCGATCTCGATCGGCTCGATCCGATAGCCCCGGATCTTCACCTGTCGATCGAGGCGCCCGAGGAGGTCGATGGCTCCCCGTTCATCCAGTCGGACCAGATCGCCGGTGCGATACCAGCGTCGCACCTCATCGTCGTCGAACACGGCCTCGAGGAACCGGTCCTGCTCGAGACCGTCGGGTCCGAGGTAGCCCAGCGCCACGCCGCGGCCGGCGAGCCACAACTCGCCCTCCTCGCCGGCGGGAACGGCGCGCCCATCACCGTCCACGATCATCACGCGGGCGTCGAGCAGGGGAGTGCCGATCGGGATGCGGGCACCATCGACGTCGCCGAGGGCGATGCGGTGGCTGGTGGCGAAGGTCGTGCACTCGGTGGGTCCGTAGCCGTTCACGAGTTCCCCGGGCGGTGTGTCCGAGGCGAGCACCGCACCGATGGTGCGAGGTCGCAACGGTTCACCGCCGACGGCGAGGGTGCGGAGACCACCGAACATTGAGGGATCCCGGCTGACGTGCATGTCGAACAACGAGGTGGTGAGGAACGCTCGGGTCACGCCCGCGATCTCGAATCGATGCCGGAGTCTGACAGCATCGAGCAGGTCGTCCTGGTCGATGACGACGATCGTGGCGCCGTTGCCCAGCGTCGCCCACACCTCCCACGTGGCGGCATCGAACATCGGATTCGAGGCGAAGGCGACGCGATCATCGGTCCGGAGATCCATGAGTGAGGTGTCGCGCACCAGACGCACCACGCCGCAGTGCGCGACGACCACCGCCTTCGGTTCGCCGGTGGATCCACTGGTCCACATGACGTAGATCGGCCGGTCGCCGCTGTCGCCGTCTCCGTCGCCGTCGAGCACGCGGCCGCGCCCGCCACGGTCCTCCACGGTGGGGGCACCTGCGGAGTCCTCATGCACCACGAAGCGGATCCCCACTCGATCCTGGAGAAGTCGGGTACGAGCTCGCGGATCGGTGGGACTGGTGGGGCAGTAGACACCGCCGGCCCGCAGCGCGGCCAGCATGGCGATGACCACCCCTGCGCCTCGTGACATCGAGATCCCGACCACCTCACCCACAACGATCGGGAGTTGCCGGGACAGTTCTCCCGACGCCCTCCACAGGTCGGCGTAGGTGATGACGGACCCATCGACATCGATCACGGCCGGGTGCTCGGGAGTTCGAGCCACCCAGTGGGCCACCAGGTCGGTCACGGGGGACGCCGGGCCGGACTCCGGGTCGGACACTGTGTCGGACACCGAGTCGTGTGCTGGGTGCGAATCAGAGGGCGAGTGCGAATGCGAGGTCATTCCGGAGCGACAGTATTGCGGTCCTCGCGGGCTACGTTGCGCCCATGACGGTCGCTCCCCTCGACGAACGCGAGTCGGCTGCGGTCGGATTCGTGCTCTCCCGGTGGTTCGCCGTCCTGGCCAGTGCGGCGTTCGGCCTGTTCTTCTTCGGGTTCGCCACGAAGTGGACCTTCGACCCTTGGACGATCGGCACGTTCTGGCCCGGCCACTTCTTCAGTGCCCAGGCCGACGCCATGCTCCACGGGCGACTGTGGATCGACCGCACCGATCTTCCCGGTGAGTGCGTGTTCGTCGACGGGCGCTGCACGGGTTACTTCGGTCTGGCGCCGAGTGTGGTTCGGCTCCCGCTCGTGCTGCTGCTCGGAGTCTCCCGGTCGGAGATGACGGGTCTCTTCCTCGCCATCGCCGCTGCGGTGGCCCTCTGGGGGGCCCTCGATCTGTGTCGTCGGGTCGTGGAGCGTCAGGGACATGGCGGCGATGGGTGGAGTGCGGGGTACGTGCTCGTCGCCGCCGTGGTGCTCGGGCCGGGCGGAGTGCTCATGCTCGTCTCCGATCCCTACGTGTATCAGGAGGCCATCCTCTGGTCGGTCGCCGCGACCGTGATCGGCGTGAACCTCTTCTGGAGGTGGTGGATCGAGCGGCGAGATCGACAGTTCGTCGGAGCGACGCTCGCTCTCGTGGTGGCCGCAGCGTCACGTCCGACTGCCGCGTTGGTGGGGCTGGTGCTGGCGGTCGCAGTGATCGGTGCATGTGTGCGGGCTCGGCGGATGTCGAGACGCGCCGTCCTCGGTTCGCTGGCAATCGCCTTCCTGCCGGGCCTCGTGATGGTGGCGGGTTTCTTCGCCAAGTTCGGCGAGCCGCTCCCTCCGGCCGAAGGCTACGAAGGTCTCGACTACGTCTACGTGGCGCGGATCATCGAGAACAACGGTGGCGAGTTCGGCACATCGGCGCGTTTCCTACCCACGGCGTTGTTCGCCTACATGCGACCGGACACGCTGCAACTCTCCTCAGGTTGGCCCCCGGTCGGCTTTCGCTTCGGACGGCCCTTCGGGAACGAGGACAAGGAGCGCATCACCTATCTCCCGCCGTTGGCGCAGGACTCGATAAATGTGGAACGGAACGTGAGCCTGACCAACGTGATGCCCCTGCCGTTGGCGGCGACTGTTGCCGCGACCGTGATGATCGTTCGGCGGCGTCGACAGCGCTTCGAACTGGCGATCCTGGCGGCGTTGGCGACGCTGCCGCTCATCATGTTCACGACTCAGACGATCGCCTCGCGCTACCTGGGTGACTTCTTCCCCCTGGTGGCGGTCGGGACTGCGTTCGGTGCGCCGCTGGTCGGGTCGTTGCGTCGAACCCGATGGATCACGCAGTACGTGGTGTTCCTCGCCGTCGTGATCCTCAGCGCGGTGTCGGTTCCCGTGGTCCTCTCGTTGGCCAGCCAGTACAACTGGATCTACCGCGGCGGGATCAAGTAGCCGTCGACGGGTCCGGTGGCCGGACATGAGCAGCCGCTCCGAGCCCGACCTACAGTCGTTCCGTCGTCCGAACGAGGAGGAAGTGCACCATGTGGGTCGTCACCACCAATGTTTCCGTGCCGTCCGGCACCACCCCCGAGTCGCTGCGGGCCGCCCTCGAGGAATCAGCCGTACCTTCGGTGCGCGCCCTGACCGGGCTGCGGTCGGCCACGTGGACGATCTCCGATGACGGCACCCATGGCCTGGGGTTCTACGTGTTCGAGACCGAGGAGGCCGCCCGGGGGCGTCACGCCACCTACGAGGTCGGGGGCTCGGGTCCCGGCGGCGTGACGATCCAGAGCGTCGGGCTGTTCCGGGTGCTGGCCGACGTCCGACCCTGACTCGTCATCGGTCGAACGCGACCGGTGCCCTTTCGTAGCGTCGGATGTGCGCATAGGGCACCCAACGCAGCGGCGCGGTGAGTCGCATGTCGCCGAGTCGGGTCAGGGCCCGTTCCAGCCCGATGCGACCCTCCGCTCGGGCCAGCGCGGCGCCCAGGCAGAAGTGCACTCCATGTCCGAAACTGGCGATGGCCGATGGCCGGGTTCCCGACGCGGTGAACCGCGTGATGTCGAAGCGATCGGGATCGGTGAAGGCCCCCGGGTCGCGGTTGGCGGCAGGGAGTGATACCGATACGGCCCGACCGGCGGGCAGGGTCACGCCGGCGATCTCCACATCCTCCGCTGGCGTGCGTGATGAGCCCATCACCGGGGATTCGACGCGCAGGCACTCCTCGGCGGCCGAGGAGGAGGGCGACCGACTCTCCGCCGACGAGTTGGTGGCCATGGTGGCCAACCTGTTGTTCGCCGGACACGACACCACGCGCAGCTACCTGTCGATCGCGCTCCCGCTGTTGCTCACCCATCCCGAGCAACTCGACGCGCTGCGCGCCGCCCCCACCCTGTACGCCTCGGCCGCCGAGGAG
>JBJTGD010000040.1:0-5495 GCA_046093735.1 Acidimicrobiia bacterium
GGCCTCGTCGACGACGAGCAGTCCGTCGGCGGCCACGACCATCGACAACGTCGCCCGAACGGTGTCGGGCGGATCGACGACGCCGGTCGGGTTGTTGGGCGAGCACAGGAAGGCGACCGAGGGTCGGGCGAGGTCGATCACGCGTGCCACCTCGTCGAGATCCGTCGAGAAGTCCTCTCCGCGTTCGCCGACGGCCACGCCGGTGCCCGTGAGGCGGGCGATGTGCGAGTGCAGTGCGTAGGTGGGTTCCCACACCGCGGCGGTGCGACCCGGACCACCGTAGGTGAGCAGCACCGTCTGCAGGACCTCGTTCGACCCGTTGGCGACGAAGATCTGCTCCGGACCGACGCCGTGCAGTCGGCCGATCGCGGCGCGCAGGTGCGCGGCGGAACGATCGGGGTACCGGTTCCACTCGACGTTGCGCACCGCATCGAGCAGCGCAGTGGTGAAGGCCGCCGGAGGAGCGTCGGGCGCCTCGTTGGTGTTGAGCCGCACCGCCACATCAAGTTGGGGAGAGTGGTACCCCTCCATGAGCGCGACGTCGTCACGGGGGCGGATCACTCCGCACCCCGCAGCGTGCGAGCGCGCAGACGTACCGATTCGGCGTGGGTGGCGAAGCCCTCGGCATCGGCGATGGCGGCCACCACCGGTGCAGCGGCATCGAAGCCGGCCCGATCGACGTCGACGATGTGCACCTGCTTCACGAAGTCGTCGACGGTGAGGGCCGAGCCGAAGCGGGCCGTGCCGAAGGTGGGCAGCACATGGCTCGGACCGGCGACGTAGTCGCCGATGGAGGCCGGGGCCAGCGGTCCGCAGAAAACTGCGCCGGCGTGACGGATGGTGCCGGCGAACTCGTGCGGGTCGTCCACCATCACCTCGACGTGCTCGGCGGCGATGTGATTGACCACGTCGGCCGCTGCGGCCGGGTCGTCGACCAGCGCGCAGAATCCACCCGAGGCGAACGTGGCCGAGATCTCGTCGCGCCGGGGCGCGGCGGCCACGAGCCGCGCCAGCGCGTCGTCGACAGCATCGGCCACGGTCCGATCCCAGGTGACGAGCCAGGCCAGTCCGTCCGGTCCGTGCTCGGCCTGCACCATGAGGTCGATGGCCACGAAGTCCACCGGAGCCGCTGCGTCGGCGACCACCACGATCTCGCTCGGTCCGGCGAAGGCCATGGGCACACCGACGCGACCGGCCACCTCGCGCTTGGCGATGGCCACGTAGGCGTTGCCCGGCCCGACGATGACGTCGACGGGCCGGAGGCTCTCGGTCCCGAAGGCCATGGCGGCGATGGCTTGGGCGCCCCCGGTGGCCCGTACCTCGTCGACCCCGGCGATGGCCGCGGCGGCCAGCGTGGCGGGGGCGATCCGCCCCGTGCTCCGATCGGGCGGGACGCACAGCACGATCTCGGCCACTCCGGCCACCCGGGCCGGCACCACGGTCATGAGGACCGACGAGGGATAGGAACCCCGACCACCCGGTACGTAGCACCCGGCCCGGTCGACCGGGACCGACCGACCGGTGACGGTGATCCCGCCCCGTTGGAAGGTGTGGGGCGCGCGGACCTGTTCGGCATGGAAGTCCCGCACGGCGTCATGGGACTCCTGCAGGGCGGCGCGCAGTTCGCTCGGAATCTCGCCCAGCGCCTGCTGGAGTTCAGCCGATCCGACCCGCGGATCGGCCAGGTCGACGCCGTCGAATCGCTCGGTGAACTCGCGCACGGCGGCATCTCCACGCGCTCGTACCGCCCCGAGGATGGACCGGACCGTATCGGTCGGTCCCTCCGCGGCCTGATCGGGTCGCGGGAGATCGGCGACGAGGTCGTCGCCGGTGCGTCCCCGCAGGTCGAGTCGTCGCAGCACCTTCGGAAACCTAGCGGTCGACCTGTTCGCCATCGGCGTCCATTCGCGCCGGACCCTCAGCGCGGTCGACGCGACACCCCGGTGAGACGACGCAATGCCGTGCGCAACGCCCGCTCGACCTCGAACAGATCGGTGGCCGTGGACTCGTCGCCGGCCGCCAGGACTGCTTCAGCCGTGGCACTCACCGTCTCCACCAGTTCGGTGAGCGACGTCGTCGCGCTCGACAATCGGGCCCCGAGGTCGTCCATCGCCGCAGTCTGGCAGCCGGTTGGCCCCGCCCGGCCCGGAGAAGGTCGGTCCCGGGACCGGAGCCTCGCCCGGGCCGAACCGGGCCGGAGAAGGTGCCGACGCCGCACGTGGCGGCGTGGGCAAGGCGACACTGGGCGGCGGATCCCAGATGACTGTCGCCGCATCGGGCGGCGGGAGCCCGATGCGTCAAACCGTAGCCCAGCCCCGGACCACCGGAGGGCAAAACGTCAAATTTTCTCGCGACCGCCGCAGGTCCGGATGGGGGGCGATGCCCCGTTCAGCGGCGGGCCGACGGGCAGAAGTCGGCCAGCACGCACTCGCCGCATCGGGCCGAACGGGCCGCGAACACCCGCCGTCCGTGGAATCTGAGCAGGAGGCTGAAGCGGCCCCAGTCGGCCGGGGGGAGCATCGCGCCCAGTTCGTGTTCGAGCCGCACGGGGTCGGTGGCCTCGGTGAGCCCCAACCGCAACGACAGTCGGCCCACATGGGTGTCGACCGGCAGACCGGGAAGGTCCATGGCCACGCTGCGCACCACGTTGGCCGTCTTGCGCCCGACACCGGGAACGGTGACGAGGTCCTCCATGGCACTCGGCACCTCGCCCCCGAACCGTTCGACGAGGGCCTGGGCCATGCCGATGAGGGAACGCGTCTTGTTGCGGAAGAACCCGGTGCTGCGCACCAACTCGGCCACCTCGGCCGGATCGGCGACGGCGAGATCCTCCGGAGTCGGATACCGGGCGAACAGCGCGGGCGTCACCATGTTCACCCGTTCATCGGTGCACTGCGCCGACAGGATGGTGGCGGCCAGCAACTCGTAGGGGTTGGCGTGGACCAACTCGCAGCACACGTCCGGGTACTCGAGGGTCAGTCGGGCCAGCGTCTCGCGGGCACGACCCTTCGGAGAACGCGGCCGACCCATGGGTCCGGGACCCTAGTGCGGGCCCACCGATAGGGTCCGACCGTGCGCAGGGAACGTCGTGACGATGGAGGCGCACTCGTCGCGCTCGAGGTCGATCCGGCCACCGACGACGACCGTGCCGAGGCGGAGGCCGCCGGGCTCGGTCTGGCCCGCGAGATCCTGCAGTTGCGCGTGGCCCTGCCCCTCGAGGCCGCCGTGGACGATCCCGCGCTCGCCACACGGCCCTTCGTGCCCGGGTCCGACGACGTCGGACTGTTGACCGTGAACAACCGCGCCTTCGCCTGGCATCCCGACCAATCGGACTGGACGGTCGAGGACCTGCGGGCCCGCACCTCCGAGCAATGGTTCGATCCCGAAGGGTTCCGCGTGCACGAGCGAGACGGGCGCATCGTCGGCTTCTGCTGGACGAAGGTGCATCCGGCTGACGATGTCGATCCGGCCCTCGGGGAGATCTTCGTGATCGGCGTCGACCCCGACCATCACGGACGCGGTCTCGGACGCGCCCTGGTCGTCGAAGGACTGCGCCACCTCGCCGACTGCGGCCTGCGCACCGGGATGCTCCATGTCGAACACGACAACACCGCCGCCCGGAACCTCTATCGATCCCTTGGGTTCACGGAACACTCGTCGCACTGCTGGTGGCGGGCCGACGACACGAGCGCGCCATGACCTCGCAGTTCGATCCCGACCACGACGAGTGGACACGACGACTGGCCGACCAGCCGGCCTACCGCATCGAACAGGTATGGCAGGGGCTGTACCGGGACCTCACCGACCTCGCCGAGATCTCCACCCTCCCCCGCTCGCTGCGCGATCGACTGGCCGCTGACCTCCCGGTCGCGCTCCGGGACGTGACCGAGTCGGTGAGTGCCGACGGGCAGACGGTGAAGTGGCTGTGGGCGCTGGACGACGATGCCGAGATCGAGACGGTGCTGATGCACTACCCGGATCGCTCGACCGTGTGCATCAGCACCCAGGCCGGGTGTGCCATGGCCTGCGGGTTCTGCGCCACTGGACAGGGCGGGTTCGAACGCAACCTCACCACCGGCGAGATCGTCGAGCAGGTGGTGCGGGCCGCCCGGCGGGCCCGCACCGACGGCCGTCGGCTGTCGAACGTCGTGCTGATGGGGATGGGCGAACCGCTGGCCAACTACGACCGGACCCTCGACGCCGTGCACCGCATGCACGGTGCACTCGGACTCTCGGCCCGACATCTCACCCTGTCGACCGTCGGACTCGTGCCCGGAATCCGTCGCCTGGCCGACGAACCACTGCCCATCAACCTGGCCGTGTCGCTGCACGCCGCCGACGACGCGCTGCGCGATGAACTGGTGCCCATCAACCGCCGCTACCCCATCGCCGAACTGGTGGCGGCGTGCGAGCACTACCAGCGAGCCCACTCGCGGCGACTCTCGTTCGAGTGGGCCCTCATCGACGGGGTCAACGACCGGGACGAGGATGCGGAACGGCTGGCCGGGATCGCCCGCCATCTGCGCGCCCACGTGAACCTGATCCCGCTCAATCGCACCCCCGGTTGGCCCACGACCGGGTCACCCCCCGAGCGCGTGGCGCGGTTCCGGACCCTGCTCGAGCAGCGCGGGGTGGTGGCCACCGTGCGAGCCAACCGTGGCACCGACATCGATGCCGCCTGCGGCCAACTGCGCGCCGCCTCGCGCCAGGGCCGGTCGTCGACCGTGACCATCGTCGACGGTCCGACCGCGCGGGGAAACCGACTCGATCGGTGACAGACTCCCCGGCATGGAGACCCGCCGGTGGACGAACCCGACCCAGCCCCAGACGATGCAGATCGCGGTGTACCTGCTGTACATCAACGCCGTGCTCAGCGCCCTGTTCGGCGCCATCGTTAGCCCGATCGGACTGGTGCTGGTCATCGGTCAGGCGGCTGCCGGGTTCGGCATCGCCAACGAGCGTCGCTGGGGGTACTGGCTCGGGGTGGCCATCGCCGCGCTCGGTCTGGTCCCCTTCGTGCTCGCAGTGCTCGATGGAGGGCTCGGAGTGGCGCTCAGCTTCGGCTTCCTCATCTCGCTGCTCATGCCCGCGGCACTGTTCGCCCTGCTCCTCCACCCAACCAGCCGCGAGTACCAGCGGCTGTGGTTCAAGTAAGGACAGTGGACTTCAGTCTCATCGAGGTGGCCCGCATCGCCGGCGCCACCGCCCCGGACCGCGAGTGTCTGGTCCACGGGAATCGCCGCCTGACCTACGCCGAATTCCTGGCCAAGGTCGACCGACTGGCCCGGGCCCTGCTCCACCGGGGACTCGGGTGTCACACCGAACGGTCGCAGTTGCGCGAGTGGGAGGCCGGACAGGACCGCCTGGCGCTCTACCTCCACAACTGCACCGAGTACCTCGAGGGCATGTACGGCGCCTACGCCGCCCGGGTGGCACCGTTCAACGTGAACTACCGCTACGTGGCCGAGGAGTTGCGTCACCTGCTGGCCGATTCC
>JBJTGD010000041.1:0-2399 GCA_046093735.1 Acidimicrobiia bacterium
GTGTAGGCGTGCCTCCCCCACCCCCCGGGGGTCACCATGACCGCCGGGCCCGAGCGGTGGCCCGGCGATCGGCGACCCGCACGATCACCTCGACCTCGCCGTCCCGGCTGACGAACGATTCGATCTCCGCCCCGTTGCGAGCGGCGATGGCCTCGGCCTCGACCCGACCTCCACTGGCCCCCGCCAGGGCGGCGGCATCGGCCGCCGTCTGGGCCCGGGCCCGATGATCGACCTCGACGCCGAGACGCACCACCAGGATCGCGGCGGCGACGGCCACCACCATGACCAGTGCCAGCAACGGGAGGGCTTGCCCACGCTGGCGCGAGACGTCCATCGATCCTCCTCGACTCCGGTGGATGACGGCGGACGGATCCGCGAGTGGTTCAGTCGTCGTCGGAACCGAGCACGGGCGCCACCGAGGCCACCGTCTGGTCACCCACGAGGTTCATGACCCGCACTCCGGTGGCATCGCGACCCTGCGAGGAGATCTCACGGACCTCCATGCGGATGACGGTGCCGGCGCTGTTGATGACGAAGATCTCGTCGTCGATGCCCACCATGAAGGCGGCCACGACGACGCCCTTCTTCTCGTTGATCTTGATCCCGCGCACACCCTGTCCGCCGCGACCCTGGCGATTGAACCGATCGAGTTGGGTGCGTTTGCCGTACCCACCATCGGTCACGATGAGGATGGCGGCATCGTCCCGGGTGACATCACACGAAACGACCTCGTCGCCGGACCGCAGCTTCATGCCGCGGACACCGGCCGCCGCCCGACCCATGGCCCGCACCTCGTCCTCGGCGAAGCGGATCGCCTGGCCGTTGCGGGACACCAACAGGATGTCGTCGCCACAGTTGGTGGGGATCACCCGCACCAACTCGTCGCCGTCCTTGAGATTGATGGCGATGATCCCGGCCCGCAGGGACGAGTCGTACTCGGTGAACTTCGTCTTCTTGACCTGCCCGTTCTTGGTGGCGAAGAAGAGGAACCGGTTCGTCTCGTAGTCGCGGGTGTCGATGATGGCCTTGATCGTCTCGTCGGGCTGCAATGGGAGGAGGTTCACCACCGCCGTACCGCGGGCCGTGCGCTCCTTCATCGGGATCTCGTGGGCCTTCAGTCGGTACACCCGACCACGACTGGAGAAGAAGAGGAGATAGGCATGCGCCGAGGTGTGGATGATGTGCTGGACGTAGTCCTCGTCCTTGAGCTTGGTGCCGGCCACCCCGCGTCCACCGCGACCCTGAACCTTGAAGGCATCGGAGGCCACCGTCTTGATGTAGCCCTTGGCCGACATGGTGACCACGAGGTCCTCGTCGTCGATGAGGTCCTCGATGTCGAGATCGCCGACGTCGAAACTGATCTGGCTGCGCCGGGGACGGGCGTAGGTGTTCTTGATCTCGGCCATCTCGCCGCTGACGACGGCCCGCTTGCGACCGTCGTCGGCGAGGATGGCCTCGAGTTCGGCGATGGTCTCGCGCAGTTTCGCCATCTCCTCCTCGAGCTGTGACCGGCCCAAGCGGGTGAGGCGGGACAACTGCATGTCGAGGATGTGCTCGGCCTGCTCGGCGGAGAACTCGAATGGTGCAGCCACGAGTGCTTCGCGAGCGGCGGCCTTGTCGGCCGAGGCCCGGATGGCGGCGATGATCTCGTCGATGAGATCGAGGGCCTTGAGCAGACCTTCGACGATGTGTGCTCGACGCTGCGCCTCGTCCAGTCGGTACTGCGACCGACGAGTGATGACCTCGAGCTGGTGATAGATGTAGGCCTGCAGGGCGTCGCGCAGGTTCAGCGTGCGCGGAACACCGTCGACGAGCGCCACGGTGTTCACGGCGAAGTTGGTCTGCAACGGCGTGCGCTTGTAGAGGTTGTTGAGGATGACAAGCGCCGGAGCGTCGCGCTTGAGCCGCAGCACGAGGCGCATCTCGCCCTTGGCCGATTCGTCATTGAGTTCGGCGATCCCCTCGAGTTCGCGGTTGTCGACCAGTTCCTTGACCTTGACGATGAACTGGTTGGGTGAGACCTGATAGGGCAACTCGTTGATGACGATGTAATCGCCGCGGGGTCCCTCCTCGATCTCGGCCCGACCGCGCAACTTGATGGATCCACGGCCCGTTCGATAGGCGTCGATGATTCCCTGACGACCCATGATGAGCGCGCCGGTCGGGAAGTCGGGACCCTTCACGAACTCCATGAGATCGTCGGGCGTGGCCTCGGGGTGGGCGAGGAGATGATCGACGGCGTCGATGACCTCGGCGAGATTGTGGGGCGGGATGTTGGTGGCCATGCCGACGGCGATGCCCTGGGATCCGTTCACCAACAGGTTGGGGAAACGGCTGGGGAGCACGACCGGTTCGGAGAACTCGCCCGAGTAGTTGTCGACGAAATCGACGGTGTTCTC
>JBJTGD010000042.1:0-7979 GCA_046093735.1 Acidimicrobiia bacterium
CTGCATGCATCGCGCGTCGACGGCTCGCCACTGCGCTACAACAACGCCGACCCGTGGTCGCCCGACCTGCTCGTGTGTCGGCCGGAGTTGGCCGAACCGATCCTCTCCATCGTGCGCGGCTATCTCTGATCGCCCTTGGGAGGGTCCGACACGACCCGCCCATACACTCGCCCTGATGGCGGCCCCTCCCCCCGATCTCGCCCTCGGCTCCGTCTCCGACGACCCGCCGTGGATCGTCGACCCCGACGCCATGCCGTGGCGTGATGTCGTCGATGCCGTGCGGTGGACGACCCGGCATCGTCTGCCCGAGTTGACCCGGCCGCGCCGGGTGCCCCATGTGGGCCGCACCTTCACCGTGGTCCGCGAGTTCGGCACGGCGCTGGGGCTGTGGTGGTTGACCGGCCGTCGTGAGGCCAATCGAACCGGCGACCGGGGCATCAGCCGTCGCGATGTCTCACTACGTCTACGACGTTCGATCGAGCGACTGGGGCCGACCTACATCAAGTTGGCCCAGATCATCTCCTCGGGTGAGGGACTGTTCCCCGAGGAACTGGTCGACGAGTTCAAACGCTGTCGCGACCAGGTGCCCGCCGAACCGTTCGACGTGGTGCGTCGCACCGTGGAGGACGAACTCGGTGCTCCGTTGGAGGACGTGTTCGCCTTCTTCGACACGGTGCCGTTGGCCGCGGCGTCGATCGCCCAGGTGCATGCGGCCACGCTCCACACCGGTGAATCGGTGGTGGTCAAGGTGCAGCGCTCGACGGTGGCCGAACTGGTCGATGCCGATCTGCGCGTGCTGTCGTGGCTGGCGCCGTTCCTGGTGGGCCGGCTTCCCTTCGCCTCCCTGGCCAACCCCCCGGCACTGGTCGACCTGTTCGCCGAGACGATCAGCGAGGAACTCGACTTCCGGCTCGAGGCCCAGAACATGCTCGACGTGGCTGCCTCGTTCCTCGCCCTCGGCCAGCGCGGCTACGTCATCCCCCGTCCCCATCCCACGCTGGTGACGCGGCGCGTGCTGGTGATGGAACGGCTCGACGGGTACTCGTTCGACGACGTGGCGGGGATGCGCGACGCCGGCATCGACACCGAGGCCATCGTGCGCACCGGGATGATCGGGTTCATGGAGGGCGCCATGATCGAGGGCATCTTCCACGGCGATCTCCACGGCGGGAACCTCTTCGTCCAACCCGACGGTCGCGTCGCCCTGCTCGACTTCGGCATCACCGGTCGTATGAGCGACGCCGAGCGACGGGCATTCCTGCGCTTGATGCTGGGCGCCTCGGTCAACGACGTGAAGATGCAGCTCGGCGCGCTGTGCGAACTCGGAGCGCTGCCGCTCGACACCGATCTCGATGCCGTCATCGTCGACCTCGGTCTGGGTGGCCCCGGTCTCGACCCGACCTCGGTGGCTCCCGATGAACTGGTGGCCGAGGTGCAGAAGATCGTGAAGTCGCTCCTCGGCTACGGGGCGCGCATGCCCAAGCAGCTCATGCTGTTCGTCAAGAACCTCGTGTTCCTCGACGGGGCCATCGGACGCCTGGCCCCCGACATCGACCTGTTCGCCGAGATCACGCAGATCTCGATGTACTTCGCCTCCACCCACGGGGAGCGACTGTTCGCCGAGATCGGATTCGACGCCGACCGCTTCGCCGTCGACCTCACCGGCGTGAAGGACTCGATGGGCATCGACCGAGGTCTCGAGCGCTTCACCTGGCGCGACCTGCAGGAACGCCGGGACCTCATCCGCACCCGCTTCGAACAGCGCGCCTTGACCTGATCCCCTAGCGTGCTCCGGCGGTGAGGACCGCTGGGGTCGCCGTCGGAGGTCACCATGTTCGTGCGTTCGACCATCGGTATCGGAATGGCAGTGGTCGCCGTCGTTTCGCTCACGGTGCTGTTCCCCATCACGCCGGTGGCGGCCGAGCCCCCGATGCGGGTGCCGGCTCGACTGGCCATCGGCAGCACGTTCGTCGTGCCGGCTCCGTGCCGGCTGAACGCGTCCGACCGTCTCACCTACGAGTTCGACCCCCTGTTCCAGTCGCCGACCTACTTCATCCAGTTCCTCGACGGACCGGCGGCCACCGACGGTTCCGTTCGTCTCCGGGTCCCCGCCGACGCCACACCCGGTCGCTACGTGCTGCGGGGCACCTGCGAGATCGTCCGTCCGCCCGGCGAGATCACGTCTCCGCTCGACCAGTACGCCACGATCGACCCGGTGGAGGTCGAACTGTTCGTCGGCCCGGGCTTCACGGGTTGACCCGCCGTGCGGCTCGTGATCGCCACCTGTTCGGTCGACTATGCCGGGCGCCTGACGGCGCATCTGCCGGTGGCCACCCGGCTGATCATGGTGAAGGCCGACGGGTGCATCGCCATCCACGCCGACGGCGGCGCCTACAAGCCGCTCAACTGGATGAACGCCCCCAACGTGCTGACGGTGGGCGAGGGCGAATGGGTGGTGACGAACCCCAAGGGCGAGACGCTCACCATCACGCTCCACGAGGTGCACCACGACTCGGCCCATGAACTGGGCGAGGACCCGGGGCTGAGCAAGGACGGGGTCGAGGCCCACCTGCAGGAACTGCTGGCCGCCGATCCGACCGCCATCGCCCCCGACCTCCGTCTCGTGCGCCGGGAGTTCTTCACCGACATCGGTCCGGTCGACCTGCTGTGCCGCGACGCCGAGGGCCGCACCGTGGCCATCGAGATCAAGCGACGCGGCGAGATCGACGGCGTCGAGCAGTTGACGCGCTATCTCGAGCGCATGGACCTCGACCCGGCGGTCGCACCCGTGCGCGGCATCTTCGTGGCCCAGGTCATCAAGCCGCAGGCCCGCACGTTGGCCGCGTCACGCGGCATCGAGTGCGTGGAGGTCGACTACGACGAACTGCGCGGCATCGAGTCCGACGAGTTGCGTCTGTTCTGAGACCGCCGGCGACCCCGACCGGGAAGGTCGAATGTCAGGCGTCGAATGTCAGGCGTCGAAGGTGTGACGTCCGCCGGCCACCACGACGCGCCCGTCCGGCCCCTTGGTGACGAACACCGCTTCGCCCGGCCCGGTCACCCACATGTCGACGGTGAGCGACTCACCCGGGAACACGGGTGACGCGAAACGGGCCTCCATCGAACGGAAGCGGGCCGGATCGGAACCGCACAACGTGTGCAGCAGTGCCCGACCGGTGAACCCGTAGGTGCACAGTCCATGCAGGATCGGGCGATCGAAACCGGCCAGCGCCGCGAACCAGGGGTCGGAGTGCAGCGGATTGCGATCACCCGACAGTCGATAGGTGAGGGCCTGATCCGGACGTGTCTGGTAGGTGACGGAGTGATCGGGCGAACGGTCGGGCGGCGCGTTGCGATCACCCGAAGGTCCGCGATCGCCGCCCCAACCGCCCTCGCCGCGGATGAACACGGCCGAGCCGACGGTGAGCAGGAGCTCGCCGGTGGCGTCATCGATGCACTCCCCCTCGACGGCGACGACGGCACCCGATCCCTTGTCGTGGATGCCGGTGATGCGACCGGTGGCGGTGAGCGATCCAGCCACGGGGATCTCCCGGTGCTGGACGAACGACTGCTCGCCGTGCACGAGCATGGCGAAGTCGAACGGGCCGATCTCGCCGATGGCACTGGCCACCCCGGCGCCGATCACGGCGGCCATGGTGGGCAGCACGCGCTGGGGCATGTCGTGGCTGTTCTCGGTGGTGAACGCCAACTCATCGACGCCGGCGCCCACGCCGACGGCGTAGAGCAGCGCGTCCTTGGAGTCCCACGAATGGGTGACCGGGCGCCCGACGGCCCCGACGACGTCGTGACGGATCGGCATGTCACGCCCTCCGGTCGGCGCCGAGCATGTCGGCGTTCGGTCGGGCCGAGACCATCAGTTCCTCGACCAGCGGACCCACGGCCGACGGGTCCTTCACGTTGGTCACCTTCGGTCCCTGGTGCCAGCCCTCGCTGACCGCCAACAGGTCACCGCGCACGTCGAACACGCGACCGGTCACGCCGGCCGATTCGGTGCTGGCCAGCCACACCACGATGGGCGCGATCCACGCCGCTGACATCGCTTCCTTGACCTCGTCGGGGGCATCACCGATGCCCAGGTCGGCGGTGAGTCGCGTCAGCGCGGCCGGGGCGATGGCGTTCACCGTGACGCCATAGCGACCCAGTTCGTCGGCGGCGATGATCGTGAAGGCGGCGATGCCCGCCTTGGCCGCGCCGTAGTTGGTCTGGCCGATGTTGCCGTAGATGCCCGAGGGCGACGTGGTGTTGATGATGCGGGCATCGACGACCTCGCCCGCCTTGGAGCGATCGCGCCAGTGGGCGGCGGCGAAGTGCGAGGGGCCGGCGGTGCCCTTGAGATGCACCTTGATGACGGCGTCCCACTCGGCCTCGCTCATGTTGGCCAGCATGCGGTCGCGCAGTATCCCGGCGTTGTTCACCAGCACGTCGAGTCGACCGAACGTATCGATGGCCTGGTTCACGATGCGCTCGGCACCGGCCCAGTCGCTGATGTCGTCGGTGTTGGCCACGGCCTGGCCTCCGGCGGCCACGATCTCGTCGACCACCTGCTGGGCCGGACCGGCATCGGTGCCCGTGCCGTCGCGGGTGCCCCCGAGGTCGTTGACCACGACCTTGGCGCCCTCGGCGGCCAGTCCCAGCGCATGCTCGCGCCCGATCCCCCGGCCCGCACCGGTGACGATGCAGACCCTTCCCTCACACAATCCGGCCATGGTGACCTCCTCGTCGATCGGGGGCCGATCCTGCCACACGGCGCCCCGGCACCGACCGGGCGCCGTCCACCGCACAGTCACAGGCGCTCGGTACGTTGCCCCACCATGACCTTCGCCATCGCCCTCCTCACCCTGCTCGCCGGCGGAATCGCTGGCGTCGCCCTCGGCTATCAGCGCGGGCGTCGACAAGGCGAGGACATCGCCTCGGCCCGCGCTGCGACCGAGTTGGACGCAGCTCGGATGACGGCCGAGCAGGCTCGTCAGGCGGCCTCCGAAGCCGTGACTGCCGGATTGGCGACCATGATCGAATCAGCCAGGCAGCTGCAGGAGCAGTTGATCGCACAGAACCGCGAGGCCGCAGGGAACCAGAACGACACCGTCCGCGATCTCGTGAAGCCGGTGAACGAGCAACTCGCGGGTCTCCAGCAGACGATCGAACGTTTGGACCGGGAGCGCGCCAATCAGGCGGGCAGTCTCGACCAGCAACTGCACAATCTTCTCCAGACGACGCAGAAGCTCAATGACGACACGAAGATGCTTTCGACTGCGCTTCGGGACACCCGGGTCCGAGGAAGTTGGGGCGAGTTGCAGTTGCGGCGCGTCGTCGAATTGGCCGACATGATGCGCCACTGCACATTCGAGGAGCAGGTCCACCTGCAGGGTGAGGATCGGGCCCTCCGCCCCGATCTCGTGATCAAGTTGCCGGAGTCCAGAGTCATTCTCGTGGATTCAAAAGTGCCGCTGAACTCTTATCTCGAGGCCATGAACTGCGACGACCCTGATCTCCAGCAGAGACTCCTGGAGGATCACGCGAAGGCCGTCGAACAGCACGTCACCACCCTCAAGAGCAAGGACTACGGGAGTGCGCATTCAGGGTCGCTCGGATTCGTGATCATGTTCGTCCCGGGGGACACGTTCCTCACCGAGGCCTATCGAGTGCGTCCGTCCCTCATGGCCGAATCGATCGAACGGGGCGTACTGCTCACCACCCCCACAGCACTCATCGGCCTACTCAAGGCGATTGACGCCGGATGGAGGCAGGAACGACTGGCAGAGCACGCCGAAGAGATCCGCACGCAGGGCCGGGAGCTGCTGAGCCGACTCGGCGTCTTCATCGAGCACTTGGCCAAGGTCGGCACCAATCTGGGCCGTGCGACCGACTCCTACAACCGGGCGGTCAACTCGCTGCAGACCCGACTGCTGCCGACAGCCCGGCGATTCGAGGAGATCGGCATTCGAGCCGATCGGGACTTGGAGAAGGCCGCGACACAAACCACGGCACCGGTGCTCACGGCCGATGATCGACTGGAACTCGCCGGATCGACAATCTCCGACTCTGTCGACGGCGAGGGCGACGGCGACGGCGACGGCGACGAGGATCGTCTCGACCCCTGAACCCCGCTCAGCCAAGGGGGGAAAGGGGTCACACCTGTCTACCTACCGGTCGGTAGGTCGCTAGGGTGTCCTCGTGACCCTCACCGCCGAGAGCCCTCAGACCCCCGACGGACCCGACGACCCGAGTGACGGCCTGGTCGGTGGCCGTGGTTCGCTCAAGCCGGTCCTCGACATCCTCCCGGACGCCGTCTACGAGAACCCGACGTGGAAGGGCCTGGCCTACCTGGCCCGGGATCTCGCGATCTACGCCGCCGTGATCGTCGGCCTCATCCTCGTCGACAATCCATTCGCGGTCCTCGGTCTGTGGTTCGTGGGCGCGCTGGTCATCTCCGGCCTGTTCGTCATCGCCCATGACGCGGCCCACGGCGCGCTGTTCTCCTCCAAGCGCCTCAACCGCGTGGTGGGCACCATCGCCATGCTCCCGTCCTGGCACGTCTACGAGGGATGGGTGCTCGGCCACAACCGCATCCACCACGCCTACACCGTGCGCGAGGGCTTCGACTTCGTGTGGCACCCGTACACCCCCGAACAGTACGCGGCCATGTCGAAGCCGGCTCGTCTGCGTCACCGCATCGAGTGGTCGTGGTGGGGAGCCGGCGCCTACTACCTGCGCGAGGTGTGGTGGAACAAGATGATCGTGGGCGCTCCCCCGGCCCGCTGGCGTCGTGCCGTGCGCCGCGACCGCGTGATCGTGGCCACCTTCGTCGTGCTGGCGTCACTCGCTCTGGGTGCGCTCGGGTGGTCGGCCGACGGTTCGGTGCTGGGCGCCCTGTGGATGGTGTTGAAGGTGTTGGTCATCCCCTTCCTGCTGTTCACCTTCGTGATCGCCTCGTTCGTGCACGTGCACCACATCCAGCCCGACATCCGCTGGTGGCCGCGACGTGAATGGACGAAGTGGCGGGGACAGATGGAGGGGACGACCGTGCTGCGAGCCCGGTTCGGCCTCGACTTCTTCTTCCACTGGATCATGGTGCACGTACCCCATCACGTGGACATGCGCATCCCCATGTACAACCTGGAGGCGGCCACCGATGCCATCGAGGCCGCCTTCCCGGGATCGATCCACGACGAGCCGCTCCGGTTCCGCGACTTCGTGCGCAACACGCGCCTCTGCCGCCTGTACGACTTCAACGAGGGTCGTTGGTACACGTACCGGCAGGCCGCCGCGCTCGGCGCCAACCGGTCGGCCGAGCCCGCCACCGCCGCCTGAACTACGCCTCAACCACGCCTGAATCGCGACCGGACTAGGCCGGGGCGTCGACGGTGATCGTCTCGCCCGCGGCGTCGATGACCTGGTACTCGAATCCCTCGGTGACGATGGCCGCGTCGGCGCCGAAGGCCACGGCCACCTTGTTGGCCGCGTTGCGCAACAGGTAGCCGACCAGGCCGACCAGTTGTGCGTCGTCGAACGAGGTCTGCAGTTCGGCGACGAGGGCGTCATCGAGCGAGGGCGGGCCCACGAACGTGGCGTCCACCAGGGCCAGCGCGGCGGGGCTGGCCCCGTCGAGGTCGGCCACTGCGGCGGGATCGTCGGCGGCCAACAGATCGAGATCGGCCCCCGCCTCCAGCGCCGCCACGCTCCGCACCGACTGACAGCGGCGGCAGCGGTGCAGCCGGGCCCCGCGCAACCGCACCAGCTCGGCGGTCACCTGGTCGACGGCACGACCGCGACCGATGGTGGCCAACAGGGCCATGACTGCGTCCATCGGATCAGTAGGCACCGGCGCATCATCGGCCGGCCACGCCCAGTCGTCGGAGGTGACGGTGGTGTCGAACAGGCGACCCAGCACCACGGCGACCCTCTGGCCCACGTCGAGCAGGTACAGGCCCTGCACGAACGGGACCACCGACGCACCC
>JBJTGD010000043.1:0-5863 GCA_046093735.1 Acidimicrobiia bacterium
ATCCGATGAGGGCGGCAGCTCGGGTGCACGCGTCCACTCGTTCGGCGTACGCGCTCGCAGCCACGGTGCGCTCCTGGCCCGAGTGCACCACCACGATGTCGAGATCGGCCGGGATGTCCACCGGCTCGACGGCGAGCGTGGTGAAGTCGATGCACGTCGCATGACCGGCGACGGCGTGGGTGATGGCGATCTGGTCGAGCAGTCCGGTCGGGGTCCCCGTGGCCAGGTGCTCGGCACGTTGGCCCAATCGAGCGAGGTCCATGGGCGCGCCGTCGAAACCGAGGGCGAGGGCTACGGCGATCTCCAGCGCTGCGCTCGACGACAGTCCGGCCCCGGCGGGCAGGTCGCTCTCGATGCGACCCGAGAGGCCGTGGGCCGACGGCAGGAGCGCGGCCACCGCGGCCACGTAACGGCCCCAGATCGGAAGGTCTGCGGGAAGGTCAGCGGGAAGGACAGCCGGGAGCGCGCCGGCGCGTCCGTCGAGATCCACCGGTCGATCGAGTGACACCACACCGTCATCGAGCGACGACCGCAACACGATCCGTTCGTCGACGACGCCGTCGATGGTGATGCCGAGGTCGATGGCGCACGGGAGGGCCAGACCGCCGCAGTAGTCGGTGTGGTCACCGATGAGATTGACGCGACCGGGGGCGTGCGCCGTGACGCGACCGTTCATCGGGCCGTTCGCAGATCGGTGGCGGCTCGGGTCGGCTCCACCGGATCGAACCACACACCGCTGCCGAGTTCACCGGCAGCCACGAATCGCGTCACACCCGGAGCTCGTCGTATCGGGGCGATGTGCACGTGCAGTCGCACCTCGGAGCGGTCGACGCCGTCGAAGGGGCCTTGGTGCACCCACATCATCGTCGGGGTGGTCTCGCCGAAGTGGGCGTCGAGGCGGGCGAAGGTGTCGACCAACAGATGGGCGAGATCGTCGCGCCCGGTCTCGGTCAACGACGGCAGGTCGGTCACGGTGTGATCGGGGGCGAGGAGCAACTCGTAGGGCCACCGGGGCGCCGGTTCGACCCAACTCGTCCACGCACCGTGGCTGCAGACCACCAGATCCGGGGACGGAGCGAAGGCTGCGGCGCCGACCCGGTCGAATTCGGCGAGGACCGCCGGTGGGACCAGATCGAAGGCGTACACCTGACCATGGGGATGGTCGATGGTGGCCCCGACCTCGGGTCCACGGTTCTCGAACACGAGCACGTAGGCCACGTCGTGGCGGGCGCCGAGCACCTCGGTGCGTTCCGCCCAAAGGTCGACCACCCGTCGGGCCTCGGTCGATGAGAAGGTGGCGAACGAGGCGTGGTGGTCGGGGTGATGCAACAGCACCTCGGAACGGCCATCGGGGAAGGCGGGCCAATGGTTGACGAACCATGCCGTCTCGTAGGCCTCGGGTGCGGCGGCACCACCCGGGCAGAACGGGCAATCGGCGGAGGGCAGCAACGGCCGGGACTGTCGGGCCGGCACCACCCAGGTCGGTTCACCATCGAGGGGATCGATCCGGTAGCCGACGGCGGCTGCGGCGGCGGTGTCGAACGAACCGTTGCCCATCGGCCGCACGGTAGCCGTCCTCGCTTGACCGCCCCCGGGTCGGGGGCGAGGATTCCACCCATGCGAGTCGCGACCAATGGAATCGAGATCGAGTACGAGACACACGGGGATCCGGGTGATCCGCCGCTGTTGATGGTGATGGGTCTGGGATGCCAACTGGTGTGGTGGCACCCCGATCTCGTGCAGTCGTTCGTCGACCGTGGCTTCTTCGTGGTGACGTTCGACAACCGCGACGTGGGTCTGTCCACGAAGATCGACACGCACATCGACCTCCTCGGTGAGGTGACCGGCTACCTGCAGGGTCGGCCCATCGAGGCGCCGTACCAGTTGGCCGACATGGCCGCCGACGCCTGGGGTCTGTGCGACGCACTGGGCCTCGAGCGGGTGCACCTGCTGGGGGCATCGATGGGCGGGATGATCGTGCAGGAGATGGCCATCGCCCGGCCCGAGCGCGTGCTGTCGCTCACCTCGGTGATGTCGACCACCGGTGATCCGGACGTGGGGCAGCCCACACCCGAGGCCATCGCCCTGCTGCTGCAGCCGGCGGCCACCGACCGGGACGCCTACGTCGAGCAGAACGTGACCAACGGACGGTTCCTGGCTGGTCCGGTGTGGCTCGACGAGGACTGGATCCGCGACCGGGCCGTGCGTCACTACGACCGCTGCTTCCATCCCGACGGAGTGACCGCCCAGTTGCTGGCCATCGTCACGTCACCGCCCCGGTCCGAGGCCCTGCGTCGACTCGATCTCCCGGCACTGGTGGTGCACGGCGACATCGATCCGCTGGTGACCTTCAGTGGTGGCGAGCGCACGGCCGAGTGTCTGCAGGGGAGCGAGTTCCTTCCGCTGGAGGACATGGGTCACGACCTCCCCCGTCACTACTGGGGCACCGTGATCGAGCACGTGACCTCCATGGCCGCGCGCACCGCAGTCTGAGCCTTCGACAGGAGTGCAGTGATGGGACCACTGGCGGGGATCCGCGTCGTCGAGATCGCCGGGATCGGTCCCGGACCGTTCACGGCGATGATGCTGGCCGACATGGGCGCCGATGTGGTGCGAGTCGATCGCGCCGCGTCGGTGTACGGCGGTGATCCGGCCACGCCACCGAAGGACGTGATGAACCGCGGTCGACGTTCGGTGGCGGTCGACCTCAAGAACCCGGCCGGCGTCGAGACCGTGCTGTCGCTGGTCGAGCGGGCCGACGCCCTCATCGAAGGGTTCCGACCCGGGGTGACCGAACGGCTGGGGATCGGACCCGACGCGTGTCTCGCCCGCAACCCACGACTCGTCTACGGACGCATGACCGGATGGGGCCAGGACGGTCCCATGGCCCAGATGGCCGGTCACGACATGAACTACATCGCCATCGGAGGCGCGCTGGGTGCCATCGGTCGACCGGATGAGCGCCCGCAACCACCGCTCAACCTCGTGGGCGACTTCGGTGGTGGAGGAATGCTGCTGGCCTTCGGTATCGCCTGCGGCATCATCGAGGCCCGCACCAGCGGACAGGGTCAGGTCATCGATGCCGCCATGGTCGACGGCACTGCCGTGCTCACCACGTTCATGCACGGCTTCATGGCCATGGGTCTGTGGCGCGACGAGCGCGGGGCCAACATGCTCGACACCGGGGCGCACTACTACGAGGTGTACGAGTGCGCCGACGGCAAGTACCTGTCGGTGGGTGCCATCGAGCCGCAGTTCTACGCCATCCTCCTCGAACGCACGGGACTCGCCGACGATCCCGACTTCGTCAAGCAGAACGACCGCTCGATGTGGCCCGTGCTCAAGGAGCGACTGGCCGCGGTGATCGCCGGACGCACCCGTGATGAGTGGGCCGCCATCTTCGACGGTACCGACGCCTGTGTGGCGCCCGTGCTCTCGCTCGGCGAGGCCACCACCCATCCCCACACCGTCGCCCGTCGCACGTTCGTGGAGGAGTCGGGGGTGGTGCAGCCCGCGCCCGCGCCGCGCTTCTCGCGCACCGAGCCGACCATCCAGCGTCCGCCGGCTCATCCGGGACAGCACACCGACGAGGTGCTCGACGAATGGGGCGTGGCCGATGCCGCGACCCGGTCGGACCTGCGGGCATCGGGCGCTATCGCCTGATGGCCACCCTCGTCTGTTTCCACGCCCACCCCGACGACGAGTCGATCGCCACGGGCGGCACCATGACGCTGGCCGCCGATGCCGGGCATCGCGTGGTGCTCGTGGTGGCCACCCGCGGTGAGATGGGTGAGCCGCAACCGGGCGTGCTGGCCGAGGGCGAGGAGTTGTGGGAGCGACGGGTGGTCGAGACCCACGCTGCGGCCGAACTGCTCGGTGTCGATCGGGTCGAGTTCCTCGGCTACCGCGATTCGGGGATGATCGGTGAGCCCTCGAACGACGACCCCACGTGCTTCTGGCAGGCCGATGTGGAGGAGGCGGCGCAACGGATGGCGGCCATCCTGCGCGACGTCGACGCCGACGTGCTCACCATCTACGACTCGCACGGCGGCTACGGGCATCCCGATCACATCCAGGTGCACCGTGTCGGTCGTCGGGCGGCCGAGATCGCCGGGGTCGACGCCGTGTTCCAGTCGACCATGAACCGCGACCGCATCCTGCGGCAGATGGCCGAGAACGCCGAACTGTTCGAGGAGGAGATCGAGCAGGAGCTGGAGGGTGAGACGGCCGAGCAGATGCGCCGACGGGCCGAGGCGGCCGAGCGCGGCGAGTTCGGATCACCCGAAGCCGCCATCACCCACGCCGTCGACGTGTCGTCGGCCATCGATCGCAAGCGGTCGGCCATGGCCGCGCACCGCAGTCAGATCGGTCCCGATTCCTTCTTCTTCGCCATGCCGCCCGAGGTGTTCGCCGCCGCCTTCGGCACCGAGTGGTTCATCGCCCTCAACGCCACTCGTGACGAGGACGCCCCGTTCGTCACGTCGATCCTCGGCTGAGTCACCGGCTACGGAGTCACCGTGGACTGAGTCGCCACCGACTGCATCACGGTTCGAGGCCGTCGGTGGCCACGATCCCACCGAGCGTGCCACCGCCACGGAACACGTGGCGCTGCTCGTCACTACGCACCACCACCGCATCACCGTGGAACTGTCGACCGCTGAGCAGGTCGTCCATCACCAAGTGCACCGGCTCGAGCGGCAGTGGCTCGGAGGGCACGGTGATGGCGATGCACTCCCAGTCGAGATCGGCCGTCTCGGGGCGACGCACCACCACCAGATCGGCATTCATGAGTCGCAGTTCGACATCGTCCACCCACATCGACGCGATCGTGAACGATGCCGAGCGCACCGTCAGCGGCCGGTCGGCAGGGTGAGGATCTCGGCGCCGTCCTCGGTGACGACGAGGGTGTGTTCGAACTGCGCGCACGGGGTTCCGTCGGCGGTGACCGCCGTCCAGTCGTCAGGCCAGATGCGGTGCATGCCCGAACCGATCGAGATCATCGGTTCGATGGTGAAGGTCATTCCCGGTTCCATCACGCGGGCCATGCGCGGTTCGTAGTAGTGCGGAACCTGCAGGTCGGTGTGGAACTGCTCACCGATGCCGTGGCCGACGAAGGCGCGCACGACCTCGTACCCGTTGGCCTCGGCATGGGTCTCGATGGCCCGACCGATGTCGGAGAACGGACGTCCCGGGGCCACGGCGGCGATGCCGAGGTCGAGGCACTCACGGGTGACGTCGATCAGCCGACGTGCCGGTTCGGGCACTTCACCCACGGTGTAGGTGGCGTTGGTGTCGCCGTGCACTCCGTCGAGATAGATGGTCACGTCGAGGTTGACGATGTCGCCGTCACGCAGGGCCCGGTCATCGGGGATCCCGTGACAGATCACCTCGTTGACCGAGGTACACAGCGATTTCGGATAGCCGCGGTAGTTGAGCGTGCTCGGGTAGCCACCCCGGGCGATGTAGGCCTCGTGCACGGCGGCATCGATCTCGTCGGTGGTCACCCCGGGGGCGATGAGCGCGGCGCCCAGTTCCAGGACCTCGGCGGCGGCCCGACCGGCCCGGCGCATGCGTTCGATCGTGGCGGCGTCCTTGACCACGTCCTCCCGCCGTCTGGGGACGTCACCGGTCTCGGCGTAGGGAGGACGCACGATGTCGGCGGGCACCGAGCGCATGGGCCCGATCCGGCCCGGGCGCAGGATCCGGTCATCGGAGCGGTGGCACCGCTTGAACTTCTGCCCGCTTCCGCACCAGCACGGATCGTTCGCCTTCAGCACGCCGGGAGTCTACGGGTGGGCATCGACGACGCCGTTCGGAGCGGCGACAGCGGTGGACTGGCGCCCGACGCAGGGGCCGACAACGA
>JBJTGD010000044.1:0-2179 GCA_046093735.1 Acidimicrobiia bacterium
TCGCGACTCGCGCCGGGCTCGTTTGATCGGCCTGGCCACTGGGGTCGGTGGTGTGGTGGTGCTCGTCTCGACACTGCCGTTGGCGGATCGCTTCCAGGCCCTGGCCTCGGTGGTGACCCCATTCGGTCTGCGGGTCACGAGTCATGTGGTGTCGGTGGCGATCGGAGTGGCACTGCTCTACCTCGCCGGGCAACTGGCCCGGGGGCGGCGACGCGCCGGGGACGGGGCCACCCGCCTGTTCGGGGCGGGGTTGGGGGTGGACGTGGTCCGGCTGCACCATCCAGTGGCCTCCCTGTACTCGCTCGGGATGGTGGTGCTGCTCCTGGCCGGTCGGTCGAAGTTCCGGGCGCCGGGCGATCCGCCGACCCTGGCCGAATTCCTCCGCTTCCTGCCGCGGTACGTGCTGGTGGTGCTGGTCTACGGGAACGCCGCCCTCTTCCTCGAGCGGTCGTCCATCGAGCCGTCGCCGACGGTGTGGAACAACCTCCAGACGATCGCGCTGGGTCTCGTCGGCATCGACGGTCCCTACTCCTACGAGCGCGAGTTCTTCGAGTGGGCGTTCCCGGCATCGTTGCTGGTGCTCGGCGTTGGCGGCATCCTCGCTGCATTGGTGCTCCTGTTCCGACCCATCGTCGGACGATCGATCGTGGCTCGTGAGAGTGTCGACGAGGCCATCCGCATCGTCGACGAGCACAGCACCGACACGCTCGATCGATTCGCACTCCGCGACGACAAGATGCTCTTCATCGCCTCCGACCGGAAGGCGTTGATCGCCTACACCTACGTCGGACGCCACGCGCTGGTGTCGGGGGACCCAATCGGTGATCCGGACTCGATCACCCTGGTCGTCGACGAGTTCCTCGCCATGTGTCGTGATCGCGCATGGGGCGTCTCGTTCCTCGCCGTGCGCGAAGCCGATCGCGACCTCTATCAGTCACGGGGCCTGCACACGGTGTATCTCGGGGACGAAGCGGTGGTCGACGTACGGGGTTTCAAGCTCACGGGCCGGAAATGGAAGTCGATCCGTCAGTCCTCGGGTCGGGTCGAGCGGACCTACCGCTTCGAATGGATGGCCGAGACCGATGCCTCGGCCGAGTTGATCGACCAATTGAACGAATTGTCGCGTCGGTGGCGGGGCAAGGCCCCTGAGCGGGGGTTCACCATGACCTTGGCCCAGGACATCGAGGGCACGAACCCGGACTTCAGGTTGTGCCTCGCCCTCGACGCCGAGGGTCGCCCCGGCGGGTTCCTGCGCGTGGTGCCGGTCCACGGTCCCCGACCCGGCTACACCCTCGACATCATGCGCCGAGACCCCGACACCCCCAACGGGATGACGGAGTTCCTGCTGACCCGCACCATCATGAAGCTCGACGAGTTGGGACTCGAGCGGTTCTCGATGAACTTCGCGGCATGGGGACGGTTCTTCGAGGACGACGTGGACTACTCGTTGCCCCAACGAGCAGTGAAGTTGATGCTGAACCTGATGAGTCCCTTCTACCAAATACGTTCGTTGAAGGAGTTCAACCAACGCTTCCACCCCGAGTGGGTGCCTCGGTGCATCGCCTACGAGGGATTCAGGACGTTGCCGCGCGTGGCGCTGCTCTATTCGGCGGCCGAAGGATTCCTCACCCTCCCGGTGGTGGGGAAGTACCTCTTGCCGCGCACGGTCGTCCATCCGGGCCATCCGGTGGTGCGGTCCGAGTCGGAGCAGCCGACGGGAGATAAGGCGGGCGACTGATGTGCGGACGGTTCACCAGCACCACGTCGTCCGCTGACCTGGCGGCATGGTTCGACGTCGACACGGTCGTCGCCGACGAACGGCCCGAGGACCTCAACGTGACCCCATCGCGTGAGATCTACGTGGTTCGCTCCGACGGTCAGGAGCGGCTCCTCGACGCAGCCCGATGGGGACTGGTCCCGGGTTGGGCCACCGACCCTTCGATCGGTGCCCGACTCATCAACGCTCGCAGTGAGACGGCGGCCGAGAAACCCTCGTTCCGTGCCGCGTTCCGTCGTCGTCGATGCCTGATCCCGGTGGACGGCTTCTACGAGTGGTCGGTCGTCCCCGGCCAGCGACGCAAACAGCCGTGGTACTTCACCGCCGTCGACGGCGCCCCCTTGGCCTTCGCCGGGCTGTGGGAATCATGGCGCTCACCGCAGCATCCGGACGGACCGGCGG
>JBJTGD010000045.1:0-7100 GCA_046093735.1 Acidimicrobiia bacterium
GGCGAAGAGGTCGGTCTCGGGAATCGCGCTGTCGACCCGGGACCGGGCGAGGATGTATTCCTCCACGGGATGGACCGTGCGGGCGATGTCGCGCGGCAGGCCGAACCAGAACGCCGAGTCGGGATCGACCTGGGTGGCGTGGGCCAGCAGCGCTTCGAGGCGCACGTCGAACCACGGTCCGATGTCGATCGTGGTCGTCACCCGATCGTCATGATGCGGCCGTGTGAACCAGTCCTCGGTGAAGGGCGACTCGAGTCCGAGTTCGAGGAACTTGTCGTGCATGGCCGTCACCCGGGCCCGGGTCCACACCGAGTAGTAGAGCTTGAGCGGCGTGAACGGCTCACCGAGGTCCGGGCGATAGTCGGGCTCGCCGGCGAGTTCGAACGCGGGCAGCGAGATGTCGTGCACCCGGAGATGATCGGGATGTGGATACCCCTGCTGGTCATCGCCATAGGTGAGGATCACCTGCGGGCGTTCACGTCGGATGATCTCCACCAGTCGATCGACGGCCTCGTCGAGATCGGCGTTGGCGAAGGCGTCGGGACGGGCGTTCGCCTCCGAGTCGGGCATGCCCGAGTCGCGGTACCCGAGCAGCACGACGTCGTCGTAGCCGATCAGGGCCGCCGATCGCTCCAGTTCGCGCATGCGCACGCCGGCGAGGTCGGCGCGGATCTCGGGACGGTCCATCGACGGATTGAGGATGTCACCCTCCTCGCCGCCGGTGCAGGTGACCAGCACGGCTCGCACACCATCGGACTTGTACCGGGCGACGGTGGAGGCGCCCTTCGATGCCTCGTCGTCGGGATGCGCGTGCACGGAGAGCAGGCAACGGTCGGCCACGGCGGCACGCTACCGGTCGCGCCGGTCGACGACGGGTCACGGGCCGAGTCCGGGTAGCGATGCGCCGGGCCTAGTCTCGATGTCATGCGACCGGCGACACGACCGTGGATCGTCGCGATGGTGATGGCCGTCGCAGTGATCGTCGCGGTGGTCGTCGCCGCCTGCGGCACCAGCGGACGCACCCTGCGGGAACCGACACCCGGTGCCACAGCCCCGGCCCGCCAGAACACGGGGTCGACGTCCACCACCGGCGGCGCCGGGGTGTCGAGCACCGGAGGTGCCGTGCTGCGGGGAACCTCGTTCGCCCTCACGACCACGGCATGGTCACGTGGTGGCGCCATCCCGAGGGCCTCCACCTGCGACGGGGCCGACACCTCTCCGCCGATGACGATCAGCGGTGTGCCGGCGGGGACGGCCGAGCTGGTCCTGCTGGTGACCGATCGGGACCGTCCGGCGCGTTCGCTGTGGATCCTGGCCGGCCTCGGCCCGTCGACGTCGTCGCTACCCCAGGGTGGGGTGCCGACCGGGGCGGTGCAGATCGTCAACAGTTCGGGCACCGCACGGTGGTCGGGTCCCTGTCCGATCGATGGCACCGGCACCTACGAGTTCGCGCTTCATGCGCTGACCGAACCCTCGGGTCTCACCGTGGACTCCACCCGGGCCCAGGTCGACGCCGCCGTGGCCCGCTCGACCTCGGTCTCGGTGGTCACCGGCACCTACACGCGCGCCTGAAGCGGCCGACCGCGCTAGAACCAGACGAGTCGATCACGAGGGGGAGATCATGAAGGCGTTCCAACTGCTGGGCGGATCGGCCGCGGTGGCGGACACGACCGCGCTCAACGACGTGAGCCAACCCGATCCCGGACCCGGGCAGGTCCTCGTGCGGATCGGCGGGGCCGGCGCCTGCCACAGCGACATCAGCCTCATGGAGTTCTCCGCCGCTGGTCCCCGTGAGGTCCCCATGACCCTCGGCCACGAGAACGCCGGATGGATCGAGGCCTTCGGTCCCGGAACCCTGCCCACGCCCGGACTGGAGATCGGTGCCCCCGTCGCCGTGTACGGCGCGTGGGGGTGCGGTCAGTGCATGAACTGCCGCAAGGGCATGGAGAACTACTGCTTGCACATCTCGGCCTCGGGACCGGGGCTCTCGGTCGACGGCGGCATGGCCGAGTACCTGTTGGTGCCGGCCGCCCGATACCTCGTGCCCCTCGACGACATGACCCCGGCCGAGGCGGCACCGCTCACCGATGCCGGGCTCACCCCGTACCACGCCATCAAGGGATGTCTGCCGCTGCTGGTGCCGGGTTCCACCACCGTCGTGATCGGCGCCGGAGGCCTCGGTCATCTCGCCGTGCAGTTCCTCAAGGCGTTGTCGCCCACGACGGTCATCTGTGTCGACCAGCGCGAATCGGCGCTGGCCGTGGTGGCCGGACTGGGTGCCGACCACACCGTGGTGGCCGGCCCCGAGGCCGCGGCGGAGATCCGCGGTCTCACCGGCGGGCGCGGCGCCGAAGTGGTGCTCGACATCTGCGGCTACGACGACACGTTGGCCCTCGCCGCCGCGGTGGTCGCGCCGCTCGGACGCCTCACCGTGGTCGGAGTGGGTGGCGGGACGCTGCCGTTCAGTTTCTTCACGTTCCCCTACGAGTGCAGCGTGCAGAGCACCTATTGGGGATCTGTGACCGAACTCGGCGAACTGCTGGCCCTGGCCCGCAGTGGCGGGTTCCGCGTGCACGCCGAGACCTACCCGCTCGACCGGGCGGGCGAGGTCTACACGAAGATGGTCGACGGCACGCTGCAGGGTCGCGCCGTCATCGTTCCCTCATCACGCCGCGGCGGGCTTGGGCGGACGCCAGAAGGCGGCCAACTGCAGCGCGGCACCTCCGAGTCCGGCGATCAGTGCGATCACCAGTCCGGTGGTGCCCATCCAGTGGATGTCCAAGGAGTTGTCGAGCGACCACTCACCCGGTCCGGTCACGGCCACGCCGAGACTGACCAGCGCGAGCACCAGCACGTACTCGATGCCGCCGCCGTTCGGCTTGAAGATGAACCACCCGTTGCGCAGGTGCGAGGTGATGAGCGCCACCGTCATGACGGCGATGAGTCCACCGGCGGCCAACGGGGTGAGCAGTCCGAGCGCGAGGAGCGCACCGGCACCGATCTCGGTGAGCGCGGCCATCCATGCGTTGGCCAAGGGCATGCGCATCCCGATGGAGGCGAACCACCCGGCGGTGCCAGCGATCTTGCCGCCGCCGAAGATCTTGTTGAGTCCGTGCGTGGCGATGGTGAGGCCGACGGTGACGCGGATGATGAGGAGACCGAGATTCAGGGCGTTGGTGTCGAACATCGGGTTCGACGCCTGCTCCATGGTCATGGTGAGCCTGTGGACTCCTGGCGTGGGGACCGGTCCCGAGGTGACCGGAACGGCGCTGCGCAGGGTAGGAGCGCCATCTCGGCCTCGGGTGGATCACGGAGTGACCACGGGTGGTCGGGCGTCAGCGGAAGTCGCGGGCGCGATGCTGACCCTCCACCGGCAACGGTTCCAGACGGTCGGCCACCACGTTGAGCACACCGTCGACCCGTTCCAGACGACCCCGGACCAACAGGGCGGGGGCGGTACGGGCCACCCGTCGATGACGTCGCCACAGCCCGGGTGAGCACACAACGTTGATGAGTCCGGTCTCGTCCTCGAGGTTCAGGAAGGTCACCCCGCGGGCCGTGGCCGGACGTTGACGGTGTGTGACCACTCCCCCGACCAGCACGCGGGCATCGGCCGGGGCGGTGCGCAGTTCGGCGGCGGTGAGCACCCCGAGAGTGGCGAGACGGTCGCGCTCGAACCGGATGGGATGTCCGTCGGGAGCCACACCGGTGGCCCACAGGTCGGCCCCGGCCAGTTCACGTTCGGACAGTCCGGGCAGGGTCGGTGCGTCGAGACCGGTGACGATCCCGGGCAGACGATCGGCACCGGTGGCGGCCACCGCCCCCGCCACCCACAGGGCCCGGCGGCGGTCGAGGGTCGCGCCGTCGCGGTCGGTGCACCGGGAGAACACACCGGCGGTGGCCAGGGCCTCGAACGCGTGGCGGGGGATGTCGACCCGACGGGCGAGATCGTCGAGCGACGCGAACGGACCGTCGGTGTCGCGGGCGTCCACGATGACGGTGGCCAGTTCCTCGCCCACCGACCGGACCGACGACAGACCCAGTCGCACCGCCGGTTGGGGCACGCCGGGATCGGGAGCGCTCGGCAGGGTGTCGACCGGCACCATGGCGCCCTCCCATTCGAGGACGGCATCGACTCCGGAGGCATGGAGGTCGGGGGTGCGCACCTCGACACCGTGACGTCGGGCATCGGCCACCAGCGTGTGCGGTGAGTAGAAGCCCATCGGCTGCGCGTTCAACAATCCAGCACAGAACGCCGCCGGGAACCAGCGCTTGAGGTACGCGCTGGCGTAGACGAGATAGGCGAACGACACCGAGTGACTCTCGGGGAATCCGAAGTTGGCGAAGGCGGCGAGCTTCTCGTAGATGCGATCGGCGGTGTCACCCACGATGCCCCGCTCGACCATGCCGTCATACAGACGACCACGCAGTCGCTCCATGCGTTCGGTGCTGCGCTTCGACCCCATGGCCTGGCGCAGTTCATCGGCCTCACCGGGCGTGAACCCGGCGACATCGATCGCCATCTGCATCAACTGTTCCTGGAACAGCGGCACGCCGAGTGTCTTGGCCAACGAGTTCTCGAGGAGAGGATGCAGATAGGTGACCGGTTCCAGTCCGTTGCGCCGACGGATGTAGGGATGCACCGAACCGCCCTGGATGGGGCCGGGTCGGATGAGCGCCACCTCGACGACCAGGTCGTAGAAGGTGCGGGGTCGCAGACGCGGGAGGGTCGCCATCTGGGCCCGGCTCTCGACCTGGAAGACCCCGATCGAGTCGGCGGCGCACAACATGTCGTAGACGGCGTCGTCCTGCGGGACCTCTGCGAGATCGATCGTGAGCGCGTGCGCATCGGCGACGAGATCGACCGTGTGATGCAGTGCGGTGAGCATGCCCAGTCCGAGGAGATCGAACTTCACCAGACCGGCTGCGGCACAGTCGTCCTTGTCCCACTGCAGTACGCTGCGTCCCTCGCGACGGGCCCATTCCACTGGGCAGACCTCGATGATCGGTCGGTCGCACAGCACCATGCCGCCGGAGTGGATGCCGAGATGCCGCGGCGCGTGTTGGATCTGGACGGCGAGATCCACGACGGTCTCGGGGATGCGATCGACGTCGTCGGACCACGCTCCGATCGATCCGTGACGGTCGACCTGCTTCGCCCACGCGTCGGCCTGACCCGGTGCGTAACCGAGAGCACGCGCCATGTCGCGCACCGCCGAGCGGGGACGGTAGGTGATGACATTGGCCACCTGTGCGGCGTAATGACGCCCGTGGGTGGCGTAGACGTACTGGATGACCTCCTCTCGCCGTCCCGATTCGATGTCGATGTCGATATCGGGTGGACCGTCGCGTTCGGGCGACAGGAACCGTTCGAACAGCAGACCGAGTTGCACGGCGTCGGCCTTGGTGACCCCGAGGGCGAAGCACACCGCGGAGTTGGCCGCCGAACCGCGTCCTTGGCAGTAGATGTCGTTGGTGCGACAGAACTCCACGATGTCGTGGACGATGAGGAAGTACCCGGGAAAGCCCAACTGTTCGATGACGTCGAGCTCGTGATCGATCTGGGCCCAGGCTCCGGACACCCGTTCACGTCGGCGCGGTCCGTACCGACGTTCGGCCCCGCGCTCGGTGAGGCGTCGCAGCCACCCCATCTCGTCGAGTCCGTCGGGACAGGGGAACGGCGGGAGCGCCGGAGCCACCAGCGACAGGTCGAACGCGCACTGCGCCCCCAACTCCGCCGCCCGTTCGACCACTCCCGGGGTGCGAGCGAACCGTCGGGCCTGCTCGGCCCCCGAGCGCAGATGGGCGCCGGCCGCCGCGGGGAGCCATCCGTCGATCTCGTCGAGACTGCATCGGGCCCGCACGGCGGCCAGTGCGGTGGCCAACGGCCGCTGGGCCGGAGTGGCGTAGTGCGCGTTGGTGGTGGCGATCGGATCGACACCGGCGTGCAGGGCGATCTGCGCCAACGCATCGTTGCGGACCGAATCGAGCGGATGACCGTGGTCCCACAACTCGACGGCCACATGCTCACGACCGAACACCTCGATCAGTCGCGCCAGTCGATCGGCGGCCGCGGCCGGACCGTGCGCTTCGAGCGCGGCGGCCACCGCCCCCTTCCGACAGCCGGTGAGCACCAGCCAGTGTCCTCGGTCGGTCGATGGTGCATCCACCCCGGCCAGCGCGCCCAACTGTTCGAGCGTCAGACGCGGCGCACCCTTCTCGCCGCGCAGTTGTGCCTCACTGATGGCACGAGACAACAGCGCGTACCCGCGCGGATCGCGGGCCAGCACCACCAGATGTGATTCCGTCCCCTCGACGGAACGCCCGGCCGACGACCGCGGTCCGCCGGGATCGGGATCACCCACCGGCGGCGCGGTGCGACCGAGCGTGAGTTCGGCACCGAACACGGTGGGCAGACCGACGGCCCGTGCCGCCTCGGCGAAGCGCACGATGCCGTACAGACCATCGTGGTCGGTCAGGGCGAGGCCCCCGAGTCCGAGACGGACGGCCTCCTCCACCAGGGCCTCGGGCGGACTGGCCCCGTCGAGGAACGAGAACTGCGAATGACAGTGCAGTTCGGCGTAGGGCACCGTCGGGCGGCGACGCACGAGGGCGGGTGGCGCGTAGGGCTCCCGTCGTCGGGACCACGCCGGCGCATCGGAACCGTCACCGGGTGGATCGGACGGACCGGCCGCCTCGACCGACGGGCGGACCGGGGCCGAAGGGGCGAGGGGCGCGCCGGGGCCACTGTCGGACAGGGCCCGTTCGAACTCGGACCACGGCACCGGTGGATTCCGCCACCCCATGGCGGCACAGTATCGAACACATGTTCGATACGCCAACGGCCCGGATGGCGTACCTGGGGGCCGCTGGTCAGCGCACGGTCACGGTCCGGCACCCCACCAGCGAGTTGCCCCCCGGCGCCACGACATCGATGGCATAGACGCACACCGAGCGCGACCCTCCAGTGGCCGGCACCGTGAGGTTGAAGCCGTGTTCCGAGCCGTACCCCACGAAGAACGCGCCCACATCGGATCGCACCACGTTGGCCGCGGCGGCGCCGGCGAACCGACCGTCGACATAGACGTGCACCGGGATCG
>JBJTGD010000046.1:0-2598 GCA_046093735.1 Acidimicrobiia bacterium
GCACCATTTGGCCGACGTTCTGTCGTTCGGCGGTGTGATCGACCCCGGAGTTGAGTGTGACGGGCCCCTGGGCAAGACGACGGCGCAGTGCCTGGGGGTCGGTGCTGTCGTGCACCAGACCGCGAGCGGCGAGGTCGGTGAGGATGTCGGCGCCGTTCACGAGGGGAAACTCTCGTCGTTCATGTCGCACCAGTCCAACCCGTGGCGCGCCACCGGCGGCGGATGGTCTCGGGGCGGGGCCGCTTTGCCATCGGAGGTCGGACCGACAAGGGTTGGGGCGTGACCGGGGCCGAGCTCGAACCCGACGAGGACGCCGAACCGATGTCGTTCCGCCGTCGCACGGCGCAACTGTTGGCCGTCGCTTCGGTGGTGCTGATCGCCGGCCTGTGGGCCTACGCCCTGTTCTGGCCCCACCCCACCACGCCTCCGGGACGACTCGACGACCCCACGTTCTCGACGGCGGCGGCCGAGGTGTGCGCCGCCGCCGTGGGTCAACTGGCCACCCTGCCCCCGGCGTGGTCGACCTCGGCAGCCGGCGAACGAGCGGCGGTGGTCGGTCGCTCGGTGGTGCTGCTCACGGCCATGATCGACGAGTTGTCGCGCCTCGCCCCGCCGGCCGGCACCAACGACGGGATGATGGTCGACGAGTGGCTCACCGACTGGCGCGCCTACATCGCCGATCGGCAGTCCTACGCCGACCGACTGGGCACCGACCCGGGCGCGCGCTTCTACGAGTCGATCAAGGCCGACGCCCAGGTGAGTCGCCCCATCGACTTCTTCGCCGTGGCCAACCGGATGGACGACTGCTCCACCCCGGCCGACCTGGGCTGAGCCGATCTGAGCTGAGCCGACCTGGGTTGAGCCGACCTGAGCTCGGCCGATCCATTCACGCCGGCGACCGGATCGCTGGCGTCAACGGGTGACGCGTCTCGCCATGGCCAGACCGTTGCGCACGAGCCGACGCAATCCCTCGTCGACGTCGAGTGCATCGAGGTCATCGGGTGTCGCCCAGCGGATGTCGGTCGATTCGTGGTTGCCCGCCAGTTCGGCTCCGGCGGGCGCGAGCACGACGAAGCGCAGATCGAGATGGTCATGGGGCGCCTCGGCAGGAGGCTCGACGCGGTGGATGTCGAGATCGACGACGGGAACGACCACGGCCAGACCTTCGAGACCGGTCTCCTCGGTGGCCTCACGCCACGCAGCCGCCGCCATGTTCGACGAGCCGTCCACGTGTCCACCGGGCTGCAACCATCGACGCAATTTGGTGTGATGGAGCACCACGAACCGTTCGGCGTCGTCGGCCACCACCAACGCCGAGGCGGTGAAGTGTCCAGGTACGCAGGTGCGATCGAGCGCATCGGGATGCTCGTGCAGGAACGCCAGCATCATCCGACGCACCTCCGCCTGCTGCGCATCGGCCGGTACGTAGGCCTCCAGCAGTTCGATCACCTGGCGCGGATCTGAAGCCTCGGCGCCCGGATCGGCCATCACCACCGGTGCGCCGGGCGACGTGTGCTCGCCGATCGTCACGAGCGGGCGCGGTCGGTGGCCAACCGGTCGGTGAAGGCGACGAGTTGTGCCCGCACCGGATCGGGGCCGCCACCGCCCGCGGTGGTGCGGCGCGACACGGCGACACCGGAGGCCACGAGGAACACCGCCTCGGGTCCGAGGTCGGGCGAGGCCTCGACCAGTTCGGCCAGCGGGAGCTGCTCGTCGAGACTGCGCCGGACCAATGCGCCGACGATGGCGTGCGCGTCACGGAACGGCACGCCCCGCGCCACCAACCATTCGGCCAGATCGGTGGCGGCGTTGGTGGGCGCATCGGCGGCGGCGGCCAGCGCCTCGAGGCGGAAGGTCGACGCCGCCAACAGACCGGACATGGCCCCGAGGGCCAGCACCACGGTGTCGAGCGAGTCGAACAGTGGTTCCTTGTCCTCCTGCAGGTCGCGGTTGTAGGCCAACGGCAGGGCCTTGAGGGTGGCCAGCAGACCGGTGAGGTTGCCGATCAGGCGACCGGTCTTGCCCCGGGCCAACTCGGCCACATCAGGGTTCTTCTTCTGCGGGAGCATCGACGAACCGGTGGCCCACGCATCGTCGAGACGCAGGAAGCCGAACTCGTCGGTGGACCACAGGATCACCTCCTCGGCCAGTCGCGACAGGTGCACGCCGACCAGCGCGAGGTCGAAGAGGGCCTCGGCCACGTAGTCGCGGTCGCTCACGGCGTCGAGGGAGTTGTCGAACGCGGCGGCGAACCCGAGATCGGCGGCCGTGGCCGCCGGATCGAGCGGGAGCGAGGAACCCGCCAACGCACCGGCGCCCAACGGGGAGACGTCGAGCCGCGCCCGGGTGGCCAGGAGCCGATCGACATCACGGGCGAACGCCCAGCCGTGGGCCAGCAGATGGTGGGCCAACAACACGGGCTGGGCCCGTTGCAGGTGCGTGTACCCGGGGGCGGCGGCCTCCCCTGCCTCGATGGCCCGATCGAGCAGGACCTGCTGGAGGTCGAGGATCCGCTCGATGACGACGGCGAGTTCGCGCTTGGTGAACAGTCGGAGATCGGTGGCCACCTGATCGTTGCGGGACCGACCGGTGTGCAAC
>JBJTGD010000047.1:0-3506 GCA_046093735.1 Acidimicrobiia bacterium
GCCCGCGGCGGCGGCATCGCAGCTGACGAGCACGAACCGCTCGGCACCGGTGGCCGACAACACCTCCACCGTCCGGGCGCCCAGTCCCCGGCGGGACGGATCGGCCACCACGATCCGGGCGGACGGGGCCCGGAAACGCTCGAGTCCGCTCCGCACCACCTTCACGTCGAGATCGGCGAGATTGATCCTGGCGTCGGCCACCGAGGATCGACCCTGCTCGACGGCCACACCGCGCCAACCGGTCCGTCCGTCCAACAGACATCCGGCGAACAATCCCACGCCGCAGTAGGCGTCGACGAGCACGCCCTCCGGTTCCGCCAGCACATCGGCGACCATCGTGCGGGCCACCTCGACCAGCGCCGCAGCGCCATCGGGGCGGGTCTGGAAGAACGAGTCGGCCGAGATCCGCCACCGTCGACCGGCGACCTCCTCATGGATCCATGCCCGTCGCCCGGAGCGCAGTTCGTCGGCGCCCACGACGTGCACATCGTCGGGCACGCGCACACCGTTGCGGTTCGGGCCGATGACGACCATACGCTCCGACGTCGCCGCCCCGACCCGGAGTTCCACCGTGGTGGCGTCGCCGAAGTCCCCGGCCGCGACGAGCTCGGCCACCAGTGGGTGGACGATGGCGCAGTCCGGTATCGGCACGAGGTCGTGCGAAGCCCGCATCCGCAGCGAGGCCCGGCCCTCCACGACCCCGACGCGCAATGACGTACGGAACGACCATGGATCCAGTGCGGGACCCTGTTCGATCACCGGCTCGACCCACCGACCGAGTCGGGAGAGGGCATCGCGCACGACCTCGACCTTGGCGGGGACCTGCGCCGAATGTTCCATGTGGGCGAGGTCGCATCCGCCGCAGCCCTCGGGCACGTGGCGACAGCGGGGGGTGATCCGGTCCGGGGAGGCTGCGCCGATCCGGACCGACGTGCCGTGCAACGTGCCGCCCCGTTCGGTCACCTCGACCCACACCTGTTCGCCGGGCAGTGCGCCGTCGACGAGGACGATGCGCCCATCGTCGCGCCGACCCAGCGCCGCTCCCCCGGCGACGAAGCGCTCGATGGACACGTCAACGCCGGTAGCGGCTGCGGCACCGCTCGCCGCGCCCACTCCGGCATCGACGACGGCATCGACCGCAGCATCGACTGCGGTATCGACGGGGTCGGAATGGTCGGTCACCGTGCGAGCGTAGGCGGGTAGGGTCGGCAACCGATGACGACGTTGCGCCGCCCCCTCGCCATCGCCCCTTCGGTGCTCACCGCGGACTACGCGCGTCTCGGTGAGGTCTGCGTACAGCTCGAACAGGCGGGCGTCGACCGCATCCACTGGGACGTGATGGACGGCAACTTCGTGCCCAACCTCTCGTTCGGTGCCGAGGTCATCGCCTCGATCCGTCCGCTGGTGGCTCTGCCGTTCGAGGCTCACCTCATGGTGACCGAGCCCACATGGATCCTGAAGTCGATGGTGGATGCCGGCTGCTCCCGACTCTTCGTGCACGCCGAGTCGTGCACACACCTCCACCGCACGCTCGGTGCGGTGCGTGATCTGGGTGCCTCGGCCGCCGTGGTCCTCAACCCGGCAACTCCCGTCGACGCCATCGAGAACGTGCTCGACCTCGTCGATCTGGTGCTGGTCATGTCGGTCAATCCCGGATTCGGCGGCCAGCGCTATCTGGCGTCGATGGAACCCAAGGTGGCCCGACTGCGCTCATTGCTCGACGAACGCGGTCTGGACGTGGATCTGGAGATCGACGGCGGGATCGCCCCCGACACGATCGCCGCGGCGGCGACCGCTGGCGCCAACGTGTTCGTGGTGGGCTCGGCGATGTTCCGCGACGCCGACGGGTTCGCCCACGCCAATCGGCACCTGCTCGAACTGGCCGACGCCGCCCTGCGCTGAGCAGTGACCCGTCGTCGAGTCCTGCTGACCCTCATCGTCGTGTTGGTCCTCGGTGGAGTGGCCGTCGGCGTGTGGCTGTGGATCGCCGAGGAACGTTCCGCGCCCGATGCGACCGGTTCGCTGTGCGAGCGACTGGCGGAGACCGCGGGTCTCGACGAAGCCATCGTCACCGTCGATCCCACCCGTCTCGGTCCGCTGGTGTCGGCGCTCGAACGAGCCAACCGGAGCGCACCACCGGAGATCGCCGAGCAACTCGACATCCTCACCGCCTTCGTGGTCGAGGTCACCGATGAGGTGCGCGCCGAACCGACCGAGAAGCGTCGCGCCCTGACCGAGGCACTCGCCGCCCGTCAGGATCGCATCGATGCGATCACGGCCGCCGGCTCCGCCGTCGAAAAGTGGAACCAACTGAACTGCGGCACCTCACTGCGATCGACCACCACCCGACGCTGAGTCAGGCCAACAGGCCAGAAGGCGCGAGCGAGTCAGCTACGCAGCGCGTCAGACTCGCAACCCGTCAGCGCAGTTCGCCTCGCTTGAGGATGACGTGGTCGACGATCCCGTAGCCCTTGGCCTGTTCGGCGGTGAACCACCGATCGCGCTCGGAGTCGCCCTCGATCTGATCGACGGGTTGCCCGGTGTGGAAAGCGATGCGCTCGGCCATCAGACGCTTGATGTAGGCCATCTGCTCGGCCTGGATGGCGATGTCGGATGCCTGACCCTGCACCCCGCCGAGGGGTTGGTGCATCATGATGCGGGCGTGCGGCAGCGAGTACCGCTTCCCGGCGGCACCGGCGCACAGCAGGAACTGCCCCATCGATGCGGCCATGCCCATGCAGATGGTGCCGACATCGGGACCGATGAACTGCATGGTGTCGTAGATGGCCATTCCCGCCGAGATCGAGCCACCGGGGGAGTTGATGTACAGCCAGATGTCCTTCTCGGCGTCCTCGGCCTCGAGGTAGAGCAATTGCGCCACGATCTGGTTGGCCACGGTGTCGTTCACATCGCTTCCGAGCACGACGATGCGATCCTTGAGCAGCATGCGGAAGATGTCCGCTCCCGGGTCGGCGATGGCGCCGGCCATCGCCGTCTGCGGTGCGATCGGGGGGTTCGACATCGGACTCCTTCTCAGCGGTCCCGCACGAGGCTGCGCACGGGGTGACGGTTCGACACGCTACAGGGGACGATCCCGACCTCGGTGCCGCCGGTAGCGTGTCAGTGCCGCGCGGGCGTGGCGGAACTGGCAGACGCGCCGGGTTTAGGTCCCGGTGTCCTCACGGACTTGGGGGTTCGACTCCCCCCGCCCGCACGCCCGGTCCGGTCAGTTCGAGTCGGGTCAGTTCGAGTCGGGTCAGGTCGGGTCGGGAAGGGTCGGTTCGGGCCGGTCCGGTTCAGGCCAGCACGGTGGCCAGGACGCCCACGATGTTCACGCCCATGTGGGCGATGATCGCCGGCCCCAGACGACCCTCGGCCCGCACCACGAGCAGGGCGAACACCGCCCCGTAGGCCGCGGTGACACCCAGCATGAACAGTGCCTCGGCCCAGGTCGATCCCTGGATGTGCAGCATCCCGAAGACGATCGACGACACGACCACGCCCAC
>JBJTGD010000048.1:0-6943 GCA_046093735.1 Acidimicrobiia bacterium
CACCATGGCCGCCGGCGCCGCCATCGCATCGACGCCCACCTCGGCCAACGTCGACTCCCTGCCGACCCCCGCCCCCTCGACCGGTTCCGCCCGAGGCTCGGCCACCCCGTCGACCACCGTGCCCCGGGCCACGGCCCCGTCGAACCAGCGCCCCAGCACCGGTTCGTCGGCCCGACCCCGCTCACGGGCCAGCTGACATGGGCAGCGTGTGGTGGTACGTCGCCCGCTCCTCGGGCATCGTGGCGTGGGCGTTGGCCGCGCTGTCGGTCCTGTGGGGGCTGTTGCTGTCGACCAAGGTGCTCGGTCGCGTCGCCCGACCCAATTGGTTGCTCGACCTGCACCGGTTCCTCGGCGGGCTGACCGTCGTGTTCGTCGGCGTGCATCTCGTCGGACTGCTGTTCGATCCGTGGATCGACTTCGGACCGGCGCAACTGCTGGTTCCCTTCGCCTCCGACTGGAACCCGCTGGCCGTGGCCTGGGGGGTGGTGGCCCTCTACCTGCTGCTGGCCGTTGAGGTCACCTCGCTGCTGCGCAACCGCATCCCCAAGCGCTGGTGGCGCAGCGTGCACTTCGCCAGTTACGGCGTGTACGTGCTCGGCACGGTGCACCTGCTCACCGCCGGCACCGATCGCCACTCCCCCGCTCTGGTGTGGACGGTCACCCTCACCTCGGTCGTCGTGGCGGCCACGACGCTGTACCGGGCGGCCATCGCCGCCGAACGCGACCGGGCGGGTGCCGGAACGTCGGGCGGTACCATCCGGTCGTCCCAGCCCGTGGGCTGACCGACGTGCCGGATCGTGCTGGTCCGGCAACCGAACCGGGGGTGCACCGTGGAACGCCTTGCCATCGACCTGCTCGCGCCCGAGCTCTACGCCGGCGATCCGTATCCCGTCTACGCGTGGATGCGGGCCAACGAACCCGTCTACTGGGACGAGGTCAACGAGTTGTGGGGCATCGCGCGCTACAGCGACATCGTCGAGATCGAGAAGCGCAAGGACGTCTTCATCAACTCCGACACGACCAAGGGCGGCTACCGGCCCAACCTCCCCGCCGACGCGGCGATCATCGGACTCGACGACCCGATGCACTCCAAGCGCCGCAACCTCGTGTCACGACGGTTCACCCCGAAGGCGGCCAGTGCGTGGGAGGACGACATCCGGGCCAAGGTGAATGCCCTCATCGATGACGCCCGTGACTCGCAGCAGGCCAACGGAGCGGTGGAGATCGTCAACGAACTGGCGGCCCCGCTGCCGGCCATGATGATCGGGAAGCTCCTCGGCTTCGACGAGGCCGACTGGCCGAAGCTCAAGCACTGGTCCGAGACCACCATCGCCATGGGCGGTGGGCCGCGGTACTTCTCCGAGGTGGGGATGATCTCGGCCATGGAGTTCGCCCAAGCCGCCGCCGACCTGTTCGAGGCCAAGAAGTCGTGCCCGGCCGACGACATCTACTCGCACTACACGACCGTGGAGATCGACGGCTGCCCGTTCGATCAGGACGCCGCCATCGCCGACGGACTGCTCCTTCTCGACGGTGGCGCCGAGACGACCCGCACCGTGATCGGCCACACGATCGTGAACCTGTTCCGTCATCCCGAGGAACTGCGCAAGTTGCGCAACGGTGCCGACATGACCGTGGCCGTCGAGGAGTTCATCCGCTTCGTGACGCCGATCCACAACATGTGCCGTGTCGCCGTTCGCGATCACGAGATCGGCGGCACGACGATCCCGGCCGGGAACCAGGTGGTGCTCATGTACTCGTCGGCCAACCGCGACGAGGCGCACTTCGATCGGCCCGAGGAGTTCCTCGTCGACCGGACCCCGAACAACCACATCGCCTTCGGATTCGGCACGCACTTCTGTCTCGGCGCGTCGCTGGCCCGGCTGGAGATCAAGGTGTTCTTCGAGGAACTGCTGCGTCGCACCTCGGGTTGGCGGATCGTCGAGGGCACCGAACCGGTGTGGATGCCGAACGCCTTCGTGCGCGGCATCGACTCCGCTCAGGTCGAGTTCGACTTCGTCGCATGAGCACCGACCCCACCGACGCCGAGCTCCCGATCCCGGGTGCCGAGGTCGTGTTCCGTCACATGGACGACCCCGAGGTCCCGTGGCAGTTGTGTCGGGCCCAACGCAACGCCGATGGCACCGAGTCGTTCGTGCGCGAGAAGTGGTTCGCCTTCAGCCCCGACCCGCAGTACCTGTCGCTCTACGCCGAGTACGACCCGGGGATGATCGTGCGGCGGCACGGACACTTCTCGCCGCACATCGTGTTCGTCATCGACGGTGGTCTGTGGTTCGGCGATCGCTGGTGTCCGGCCGGCACGCACGTCGAACTGCCCTTCGGCGCCGCCTTCGGTCCGATCCGGGCCGGCGAGGACGGGGCGAAGCTCTTCGAGGTGATGATGGGCGACCCCCGCTCATGGGGCGACCAGCCCGAGATCTACGAGGCGACGCTGGCCGAGCACGGCGTGACGCCGCTGCCCGATCCGCCGGTGGACTTCCCCGACTGGTTGGCCGACCTGCGCACCCACTGGGCGCCGGCCGCCGAGGACTAGTCCCGGTCAGCTGCACTCAGGGCCAGAGCGGCTCTGGGTCACGGAAGCCGGGATCGGCGCCCCACTGGTTGCGCCACGTCACGTCGTGGGCGGGCTGACGGGCGGCGACGCCCCACTTGCCGGTCGGGTAGCCGAGCGAGACGCACCCCGACATGAACCAGTGATCATCGGTGGGCACGCCGAGGATGTCGAACACCTCATCGTTGTGGAACACCAGCACCTGCGTCAGCGCCGAGCCCACACCCTCGGCCCGGGCCGCCAGCTGCGCGCTCCACAGCGCCGGGTAGATCGACGAGCCACCCGGATCGTGCTGGGTGAAGCCGAACAGGTACAGCGGAACCGTCTCGAAGTTGTCGGCCAACCATTGCGCCGAGTTCTGCACCCGCAGCATCGACTTCGATTCCTCGAGATCGGGGGCGGCGTGCGCAGCGTCGATGCGGTCCTTGTAGTAAGTGGCCCACAACACCGACATCGCCTGCCGGTAGATCGGCCCGAGCTTGCCCTTCACCTCGGGATCGTCGACCAGCAGGAAGCGCCAGTTCTGCGTGTTGCCGCCGCTGGGAGCGCGCACGGCCGCATCCATGATGCGGGTCTGCACGTCGAGCGGGATCGGATCGGGCTTGACCCTGCGCATGGCCCGGGTCGTGTACAGCGCTTCGCGCACGTCCATGGTCAGGCTCCCTTCGCCTCGGTCCATGCCGCGTGCACGGCACCGAGTCGCTCCACCAGTTCGGCCCGGTCGGCGTCGCCCACGGCCGACAGCACCGCGCCCATGGCCACGTCGGTGGCCGCCTCGGCCGCATGCCAGCGCGCCTTGAGGTCGGCGTCGACCGTGACCGACTCGACGTCCCAGCCGAACAGGGGCGCCATCATCGCCGAGCGGTAGACGACGGCATCGGCCGGGGACACACCGGCGGCGAGCAGCGCGCCGCCGTGCAGGGCACCGCGCAGTTCGCGCAGCGCATTGGTCTGGTGGGCGATGCGGGCCTTGGCCGTGGTCGGCACCGGCAAGGCGCGCCAGCCGGCGAACAGCGCCGCATTGGCCGGCGAGGCCTCGTTCACCACGGTGGTGAGCAGATCGGCCAACCGGTCGGCCCCGTCGGTGTCGGGCACGTTGGCCTCGCCCCACGTCGCGCAGCACGCTGCCCATTCGCGGGCAGCGGCATCGGGGGCCATCACGCCGCGTCCGGTCTCCCACTGTGCCCGCACCTGGGTGGGATTCCAGAAGATGAAACCGGCGGCGATCACATCAGCGTCCACATCGCCCAGCACGCCACCGCGACCGAGCACGTAGAAGTCGATGCCCGAGAACCCGAGTTCGCCGCCGCGGGCGTACGTCGGTCCGGCGGTCATGAATCCCCCACCCAACTCGACGATGGCCTTCGCCGACTGCGTCGCTGCCTCCACTGCATCCATCGGACCCCCCTCGTGCCGAACGTGTCCAGGCACTCTAGGTCGGCCCCACCCGCCGAGGTTCGGGCCGCGTCGCACCCCCAGCCGACCGGCAGGAGCGGTGTACCGTGCTGCCGACGCAGACGGAGGGGACCATGGCCGACGACGCACCGCAGCGGGGCGTGAAGCAACGCAACAAGATCGTGATGTCACAGGAGGAGATCGACGAGTTCCTCCCGGGTCGCCATTCGATGACCATGTCGACGTTGAACGCCGACGGCAGCATCCACTCGATCGCCATGTGGTACGGATTCATCGACGGCTGCATCGGCATCGAGTCGAAGGCCAAGGCCCAGAAGGTGCTGAACCTGCGCCGCAACCCGAACCTCACGGTGCTGGTCGAGGACGGGGAGACCTACGAGACCCTCCGCGGTGTCACCCTCATCGGCAAGGCCGAGATCATCGAGGATCCGGACCGGATGTTCGAACTCGGCATCAGCGTGTTCGACCGCTACATGGCGCCCTACACCGAGGAGATGCGCGGCGCGGTCGAGATGATGCTGCACAAGCGCGTCGTCGTGAAGTTGAACGTCGAGCGCACCATCTCCTGGGACCACCGCAAGCTGGGCGGCGGCTACTGACCCGCTGCTGAGCGACGCTCGGGCCGACTCACGAGTCGGCGATGGCCCGCTCCAACAGATCGGCGTAGGCGTCACGGGCCGCAGCGCGGCGTTCGGGCAGGTGCTCACTCGGCCAGGCACCGGGTGCCGGCGAGTACTCCTTGAGCACCTCGCGGGCCACGGTGAACTTGTGGACCTCGGTCGGGCCGTCGGCGATGCCCATCGTCACTGCGGCCATGAGCATCGACGGCAACGGCATCTCGTTGGACACGCCCAGCGCGCCGTGCAGTTGCATGGTGCGCAGGACGGCCTCCCGGTAGACCCTCGGCGTCGCCACCTTCACCGCCGCGATCTCCTTGCGGGCCGCCGCCCCGCCGTGCTGGTCGACGACCCACGCCGCGTGCAGCACCTGCAGACGGAACTGCAGCAGTTCGATCCACGCATCGGCGATCTTCTCCTGCGTGGCCTGCTTCCGGGCCAGCACCTCGCCCTGCGTGGTCCGGCTCAACGCCCGCTCGCACAACATGTCGAGACACCGGCCCACGGCACCCACCGTGCGCATGGCGTGATGCAGCCGTCCGCCCCCCAGACGGGTCTGGGCGATGACGAAGGCCTGACCCTCACCCCCGAGCAGGTTCTCGGCCGGGACGCGCACCGAGTCGTAGCGCACGTAGGCATGACTGCCGTGGCCGGGGGGTTCCTGACCCACGCCCACGTTGCGCACCACCTCGAGTCCGGGAGTGTCGGCGGGCACGAGGAACATCGATGCGCCCTTGTGCACCGACACGTCGGGATCGGTGACGGCCATCACGATGAGAAACGACGCGTAGCGCAACGACGACGAGAACCACTTCTCCCCGTCGATGACCCACTCATCACCGTCGCGAACGGCGCGACACCGGAACACCCCGGGATCGGCCCCGCCCTGCGGTTCGGTCATCGAGTAGCACGACGAGATGTGGCCATCGAGCAACGGTTGGAGATACCGCTCCTTCTGCGCTTCGGTGCCGTAGTGGGCGATGATCTCGGCGTTGCCGCTGTCGGGGGCCTGCGTGCCGAACACCGTTGGGGCGAACTGCGAACGACCGAGGATCTCGTTCATGTAGGCGAGCCGCACCTGCCCGTAGCCCTGACCGCCGTACTCCGGCGTGAGGTGGCACGACCACAACCCGCGGTCCTTGACCACCTGCTGGAGCGGGCGGATGGCCTCGTCGTAGAAGATCGACGACTTGTCGTACACGAACCCCTCGCCGGCGAAGGCGAGATCGAGGGGCTCGACCTCGGTGGCCACGAACTCCTTGATCCACTCGAGCTGCTCGGCGAAGTCGGGATCGATGCTGAAGTCGGCCACTGTCACTCCCCCTGTCGACGGTCCGACCACCGTAGGACGCCGGCGCAGGGCGGTCGAAACGGCGCGAGACTCTCCGCGTCCGCAACGAGGGGGTACGACGATGGGAGCAGCACCCGACTACGAGGCACTGGTGCGCGAGTTCTGCCAGGCCTGGGCCGATGCCGACCACGACAAGGTGGTGGCCTCGTTCGCCGACGACGGCGTGTACCACAACATCCCCGTGGATCCTCTGGTCGGCCACGACGCCATCCGGGCCATGGTCGACGGCTTCACCAACGGCACGGGGCTGAAGGTGGTCGAGTTCCGCATCGACGTCATGTTGTCGAGTGGTGCCACGGTGGTGACCGAACGGGTCGACATCTTCGCCAAGGCCGACGGCGGTCTCGTCGAACTGCCGGTGCTCGGCATCTTCGAGTTCGAGGGCGACAAGATCGCCCGCTGGCGCGAGTACTTCGACATGAACCAGTTCATGGCCCAGATCGCCTGATCAGCGCGTCAGGAAGTCGATGACCTCAGGCAGGGCCGCCGGATCCTGCGCGAAGAACCCGTGGCCACCCTCGTAGACATGCAGTTCGGCGTTCCGGATCCGTGACGCCATCGCCTCGGCGTTGGCCAGCGGGGCGATGCCGTCGTAGCGACCGGCGGCGATGAACACCGGACAGTCGATGCGGTCAAGACGGTCCCACGCGTCGTGGGTGCTGCGAGCAGCCAGTTGCTCAATCTCGCCGCGCTCGCGTTCGGAGCCCGGTTCGGCCGCTGCGGCCGCTGTCATCGCCTCGGCGAACAGGCGATCGGAGGGGTGCTCGGCCAACCATTCGGGCGTGAACCGGGTGTCCATGATCGTCATGCCGATGCGCGCTCGTTCGGCGTCGTCCATCGTCCGCAGACGATGGAGCGGATAGGACGCGCCGCCGGCGCCACCGGGCGAGGTGCACAACAGCGCCATGCGCTCGATGCGGTCGGGCACGGTGACGGCGAACTCCTGCGCCACCATCCCCCCGAACGACACACCGATCACGCGGAAGG
>JBJTGD010000049.1:0-6470 GCA_046093735.1 Acidimicrobiia bacterium
CACCGGTCTCCAGCAGATCGACCTGACGACGCGCCTCGTACTCGATGGCCCGGCCCAGCGAGCGCAGTGAAGTCAGGTTCTTGATCTCGCAGCGTGTGCCGAGCGCCTCAAGCCGGAGACGCGTCACTGGGACGAGGGCGCCGGCCGCACGCGCCCGGGCCGATCCAAGGAGGAGGCGGAGGACTACCGCTACTTCCAGGAGCCCGACCTCGTGCCCTTGGCCCCCGACGCAGCGTGGGTGGCCGCTGTCGACGCGGCGTTGCCGCCACTGCCGGCGGCGCGTCGCGATGCGCTGGCCCTCGCCGCCGGTGTCGCCGCCACCGATCCCGGCGTGGTCATCGCCGTGCAACGCGATCTTGACGCGCTGGCCCTGGCCGCCGTCGGTGCCGGGGGTGATCCCCGACGCGTGCTCACGCACGTCGAGCACAACCTCGCCGCCGTTGGTGCCGATCGACTCGATCCGGCCCTCCTTGCTGCGCTGGTGACGATGGAGGTCGGCGGCGATCTCACGGCCACGCAGGCCAAGACGGTCCTGGCCGACATGGTGGCGTCCGGACGCGCCCCCGACGTGATCGCCGCAGAACTCGGCTTCGAGGCGATGGACGCCGGTGCCCTCGAGGCCGTCGTCGACGCCGTCATCGCCGAGAGTCCCGACGAGTGGGAGAACTTCCGCACCGGCGACGAGAAGAAGCGGGCGAAGCTGCAGGGGTTCTTCACCGGCAAGATCATGAAGGCCACCAAGGGTCAGGCCGACGGCCGCGCCGTGGCCGAGATCCTCGCCCGGCGCGCCGCCGACTGAGCCGGCTCCTCGTCGGCTGAGCCGACCCGCCCTACCGGCGGCGCGTTCGGGTCCCTAGGTTGGCGATACGTCGTCGACACCAGGAGGACACCATGACCGCCGAGTCCGCACACCCCATCAACGGTGGTTCCGGTCAGACCGACTCGGGCCGTCGGAACCGACGCCGCGGCGCCACGGTCGCGCTGGTGGTGACGGTCTCGCTGGTGGCGATGTCGTGCGGCGGTTCGCAGAGCAGCTCGTCGACCGTGCCCTCGTCGACGTCGACCACTTCGACGACGGCTGTGCCCTCGCCGGTGTGCGACTCGTTGGTGGAGGCCGTGGGGACGATGCTCACCGGCGACGGCGCCGCCGACTGGTCATCGATGGTGGCAACGCTCGGGGCGGTGACCCCGCAGCTGCCCGAGGACCTGCGCAGCGACTGGATGATCGTCGTCGATCGCCTGTCGACCATGGCCAGTGGGCCGGGCGCCGCGCCACTCGACCTGAACGACCCGGCGTCGGTTCAGCGCTACGCCGAACAACTCATGTCGGCCGAGCAGCCCGGACTGGCCCGGGCGCTCGGCAACATCCAGGCCTTCGTCGAGGCGAGTTGTCCGCTCTGACCTCAGTCGGTGAGTGGGACTCCGTTCGCATCGGTCAGGTAACTGGGGTTCTTCACGAGGATCAGGATCCCCTCGACCAGACCCCAGATCGAGCCGATGCCGCAGGTCACGAAGGTCACGATGATCTGGATCACGGCCTTCTTGTTGTACCCGAGGTAGAAGTTGTGGATCCCGAGGCCTCCGAGGAGGATGCCGAGGACTCCGGCGGCGATGCGGGACTTGGGAGCGCCGGCCGCAGGCGGCGGCGTCGGCACGGGCGGTGGTGGTGTCGTCATGCCCGGGACAGTAGCCAAGGCCCCCATACGGTGCTCTGGAACCTCGAGGTTGGCGCGAAGTTGCCGTGGGGCCCCGCCCCCGGCCACACTTGGAGGTCTATGAGCACGATCCGTTCGACCTCGCTCGTAGTACCCGACTAGCGCCCGCCGGTCTCCACCGACGCGCGCATCTCCCGGCCTCCCTCACGGGAGGCCGTTGTCGTTGCCCCGCTCTCACTTCCTCGCATCCCCGAAACCCGCACCCCACGACCGGACCAGGAACCCCTCATGACCACGAACACTCCGACGAACGGCGGCGCCGCCCTCATCCGGGCCCTCGAGCTCGAGGGTGTCGATGTGATCTTCGGCCTGCCCGGTGGAGCGATCCTCCCCGTCTACGACCCGATCATCGACTCGCCGATCCGCCACATCCTCGTGCGCCACGAGCAGGGGGCCGGCCACATGGCCGAGGGCTACGCCCACGCCACCGGACGACCCGGCGTCGCCATGGTCACCAGCGGCCCGGCGGCCACCAACATCGTCACGCCGCTGGCCGACGCCTACATGGATTCGATCCCGATGGTCGTCATCACCGGTCAGGTCGGTTCGGCCGGCATCGGACTCGACGCCTTCCAGGAGGTCGACACCGTCGGCATCACCCGGTCGATCACCAAGCACAACGAGTTGGTGACCCGGGCCGAGGACATCCCTCGCATCGTGCGCGAGGCGTTCCACATCGCCACCACCGGTCGTCCCGGCCCCGTGCTCATCGACATCCCCAAGGACATGGTCGATCCCAACCATCCCAACTCCAAGATGGACTGGTACTGGCCGGAGTCGGTCGACCTGCCCGGGTACTCGCCCCGACTGGAGGGCGATCCGGCCGCCATCGAGGCCGCCGCTCGTCTCATCCTCGCCGCCGAACGTCCTGTGCTCTACGTGGGTGGCGGGATCCTCAAGGCCCGCGCCGCCGAACCGCTGCGAGCCCTGGCCGAGATGCTGGAGATCCCGGTGGTCACCACGCTCATGGCCCGCGGCGCCATCCCCGACGATCACCCGTTGTGTCTGGGCATGCCGGGCATGCACGGCAACTACACCGCTGTCACCGCCATGCAGGAGTCCGACCTGCTCATCGCGCTGGGTGCCCGCTTCGACGATCGCGTCACCGGCAAGGTGTCGACGTTTGCGCCCGAGGCGAAGATCATCCACGTCGACATCGATCCGGCCGAGCACGGCAAGGTGCGTCGACCGGACGTGGCCGTCGTCGGCGACTGTCGCCTCGTGATCGAGGAACTGCTGGTGGCCCTGCGGACGCTGGGCGCGCCCGATGCCGGGGCCGATCTGCGACCGTGGCGTTCGACGCTCAGCGGGTGGCAGGAGAAGTACCCGCTGGCCTATGAACAGTCCGAGGTCGGTGACCTGCTCAAGCCGCAGTACGTGCTGGAGATGCTGAGCGGGAGTGTCCCGGAGGACTGCATCGTTGCCTCCGGTGTCGGTCAGCACCAGATGTGGACCTCGCAGTACTGGAAGTTCACCCACCCCTACACGTGGATCAACTCCGGTGGTCTCGGCACCATGGGCTTCTCGGTGCCGGCCGCCATCGGCGCCAAGGTCGGACGTCCCGACCGCATGGTGTGGGCCGTCGACGGTGACGGGTGCTTCCAGATGACGGCACAGGAACTCGTCACTGCCGCAGCCGAGCGCATCCCGGTGAAGATCGCCATCCTCAACAACGCCTACCTCGGCATGGTGCGGCAGTGGCAGGAGATGTTCTACGAGGAGCGTTACTCCGAGGTGTACCTGTCACCGGATCTGCCCGACTACAAGTTGTGGGCCGAGGCGATGGGCTGTGTCGGCATGCGCGTCGAATCGCCCGAGGACGTGCTGCCGGCCATCGAGCGGGCCAACGAGATCGACGATCGTCCGGTCGTCATCGACTTCCGCACCGATTCGCGCGAAAAGGTGTTCCCCATGGTCCCCGCCGGAGCGTCGAACTCCGACATCGTCGTCGGTCCGGAGCCCCGATGAGCGCCCCCGGAGCAGAGACTGCATCGGCCGGAGAGGCGGCGCTCGATGTGCGCCACCACATCCTGTCGGTGCTGGTGGAGAACAAGCCGGGAGTGCTCGCTCGCGTCTCCGGCCTGTTCGCCCGGCGCGGCTTCAACATCTTCTCGTTGGCGGTGGCCCCCACCGACGATCCTCGCCTCAGTCGCATCACCATCGTCGTCGATGTGCGTTCGACGCCGCTCGAGCAGGTGACCAAGCAGCTCGACAAGCTCATCAACGTGGTGCAGATCGACGAACTGGCCCCCGACTCGGCGGTGGAGCGCGAGTTGATGATCGTCACCGTCACCGTGGATGCCGTCGGCCGCGCCGAGCTGCTGGCCCTGACCGCCGAGTACAGCGGCGTCGTCCTCGACGAGGCCGCCGACCGGATCACCGTGTCGCTGGGCGGCACCCCCGAAGCGCTCGACGTCTTCACCGCCCGCATGGGCTCGGCCGTCGTCGCCTATCAGCGCACCGGTCGCATCGCCCTGCCCCGCATCGCCCACTGAGGCGGCGGTTCGACCGCCCGCCGGGTCGGCCCTAACCTGCCGGTTCCTTCCATCCGGTCGTCCGACGACGGCCGCTCGACGTCCAGGAGTTCCCGTGGCCACCGTCTACTACGAGGCTGACGCCGACCGTTCCTTCATCGCCGATCGCAAGGTGGCGGTGATCGGGTACGGCTCCCAGGGCCATGCCCATGCCCTCAACCTGAAGGACTCCGGCGTCGACGTGGTCGTCGGCCTGCGTGAGGGTTCGTCGTCGAAGGCCAAGGCCGAGGCCGAGGGTCTGCGCGTGCTGCCCATCGCCGAGGCGGTGGCGTGGGCCGACGCCATCATGATCCTGCTGCCCGACACCGAGCAGAAGGCGGTGTACGACGCCGACATCGCTCCGAACCTGGCCGAGGGCGACGCGCTGTTCTTCGCCCACGGGTTCAACATCCGTTTCAACCGCATCGTGCCGCCGGCCGGTGTCGATGTCGTGATGGCCGCCCCCAAGGGCCCGGGTCACCTCGTGCGTCGCACCTACTCCGAGGGTGGCGGTGTGCCCTGCCTCATCGCCGTGGAGCAGGACGCCACCGGTCATGCCCGTGACGTGGCGCTGGCCTATGCCGATGCCATCGGCGGAACGCGCGCCGGCGTCATCGAGACGACGTTCACCGAGGAGACCGAGACCGACCTGTTCGGCGAGCAGGCCGTGCTGTGCGGCGGCGTCACCGCGCTGGTGCAGGCCGGGTTCGAGACGCTCACCGAGGCCGGGTACCAGCCGGAGATGGCGTACTTCGAGTGCCTCCACGAGGTGAAGCTGATCGTGGATCTCATGTACGAGGAGGGGATCGCCGGCATGCGCTACTCGATCTCCGACACTGCCGAGTACGGCGACGTCACCCGCGGACCTCGCGTCATCACCCCGGCCACCAAGGCCGAGATGAAGAACATCCTCGACGAGATCGTGTCGGGTCGCTTCGCCGACGAGTGGATCGCCGAGTCGGAGTCGGGCCGGAAGCGGTTCAACGAACTGCGCAAGGTCGGCGCCGAGCACCCGATCGAGAAGACCGGCAAGGAACTGCGGTCGATGATGCCGTGGATCTCCGCCGGTCGGAAGAGCGTGGCCGAGACCTCGGGTGGCGCCCAGGGCTGACTCCCGGTCCGGAGCTTTCGGACCCCCGAGCAACTCCATCGAACGCTGGCTCGCCCCACTCGGCGGTCAGACGCGGATGATCTCGAACCCGAGCCCTTCGACGAAGTCCCCGTCCTGGGTGATGACGGGGATGCCGTGCGCCATCGCGGTGGCGGCGATCCAGGAATCGTTCGCCTTCATCCTTCGATCTCCTTCTCGGAGAAGTGCCCTGAGCTCGGCCCAGCGTTCGGAAACTGAATGGTCGTTGGGACGCGGCTCGAGCCGCATGGCCCGAGTGAGCGTCTCGAGGCGACGCGCCCGGGATCGAGCATCGGGGGCGCTGAGGACTCCGGTCCGCAACTCTCCGATCGTGATGACGCTCACGCACACATCGGATGTCATCTTCGATCGATCGAGGGGGCGTCGGCTCTCGAGTGCGATGAAGACCGATGTGTCGACGACCGCTGCGCCTGCGGCGGCGCCCCGGTCAGGAGAATTCATCGTTGTCGAGGTACTCGTCGAGTTCGTCCAGGAGATCGCCGAGGCCGGGGTCGGCCGGGCGAAGGATGTGGGTGAGGAAGTAGTCGGTCGACACGAACGTCGGTCGGGAGTCCAGTGGCTCGATGCGGGCGACCGGCCGACCATCGAGGGTCACGATCACGCTGTCACCCTCGAGGACGCGGTCCAGCACGGCTCGGGTCTCGTTGCGCAGTTCACGGGCGCCGACGGTGGGCGGATCGGAGGTGAGCGACATGGGCGGAGTCTAGGGGGGTGTCGCACATGTGCGACATGAGGCGCACGGCCGATTCCTCGCCGGACCCGACGCCCCTCTGGTCGATCGCCGCTGCCAAACCTCGGGGCCCAATTCCTGAGTTGATCGGTCGGGAATCGGAACCTAGGTTGTCGCCCGTTCGTCGCCCGATGGGCGACCGTCACCGAGGAGCGACATGAGCGACAACTGGGGCTTCGACACCCGTCAGATCCACGCCGGCCAGGAGCCCGACCCGACCACCGGGGCCCGGGCGGTGCCGATCTACCAGACGACCTCGTACCAGTTCCGCGATACGGCCCACGCCGCCAACCTCTTCGCGCTGGCCGAGATGGGGAACATCTACACCCGCATCATGAACCCGACGCAGGGTGTGTTCGAGG
>JBJTGD010000050.1:0-2060 GCA_046093735.1 Acidimicrobiia bacterium
GGTCCTCGCCTCGCGCACGTGATCGCCCCGGCGCCTGGACGCACGCTGCCGGGCATGACGTTGGTGTGCGGCGCTTCGCAGACGGCCACCCACGGTGCGTTCGGCGCACTGGCCTTCGGCTTCGGCAGCAGTGAGGTCGAGCACGTGCTGGCCACGCAGACGCTCCCCCAGAGCCGACCGCAGCAGATGGCCATCGAGGTGGAGGGCGCGCTGCCCGAGGGCGTGACGGCCAAGGACCTGATCCTCGCCATCATCGGTCGCATCGGCACCGGCGGCGGCATCGGTTCGGTCATCGAGTACCGGGGCGAGGCCATCCGCTCGTTGTCGATGGAGGGGCGCATGACGGTGTGCAACATGTCGATCGAGGCCGGCGCCAAGGCCGGGCTCATCGCCCCCGACGAGACCACCTTCGCCTATCTGAAGGGTCGCGCCCACGCCCCCACCGGCGCGGCGTGGGACGAGGCGATCGCCTACTGGCGCACACTGCCCACCGATGACGGCGCGCATTTCGACGAGGTCGTCTCCATCGACGCCACCGTGCTGCGACCGTTCGTGTCGTGGGGCACCAACCCGGGACAGGTCATCGAACTCGACGGCGCCGTACCCGATCCGGCCTCGTTCGCCGAGGCCTCCGAGCGCGACGCCGCGGCGCGGGCGCTCGAGTACATGGAACTGACCGCCGGTACGCCCATCCGCGACATCCCGGTGCAGACGGTGTTCATCGGTTCGTGCACCAACAGCCGCATCGAGGACCTGCGCGCTGCGGCCGCCGTGGCCCGGGCCGCCGTCGACGCCGGCCGCTCGGTGGCCCCGGGCGTGCGGGCCATGGTGGTGCCCGGTTCGTTCGCCGTGAAGCGTCAGGCCGAGGCGGAGGGACTCGACGACGTGCTGCGGGCCGCCGGGTTCGACTGGCGCGAACCGGGCTGCTCGATGTGCCTGGCCATGAACCCCGACAAGTTGGCCCCGGGCGAGCGATCGGCCTCCACCTCCAATCGCAACTTCGAAGGGCGACAGGGAAAGGGTGGACGCACCCACCTCGTCTCCCCCGCCGTCGCCGCCGCTACGGCCATCGTCGGCACCTTCGCCACCCCCGCCGACCTGGCCTGAGGCCCGAACAGGAGCGCACCATGGATCCCGTCATCACCATCACCGGTACCGCCGTCCCCCTCGACCGATCGGACGTCGACACCGACCAGATCATCCCCAGCGACTGGCTCAAGCGCGTGGAGCGCACCGGCTTCGGTCAGGGTCTGTTCAGCGAATGGCGCGAGGACCCGGAGTTCGTCCTCAACCTGCCCCAGTTCGGCGGCGCGTCGATCCTGGTGGCCGGCCCCAACTTCGGCGTGGGCTCGTCACGAGAGCACGCCGTGTGGTCGATCATGGACTACGGCTTCGGCGCCGTGATCGCCCCGCGCTTCGGGGACATCTTCCGCAACAACGCCACCAAGAACGGTCTGGTGCCGGTCGTGGTACCCGCCGAGGTGTCGGAGCGACTGCTGCGTGCTGTCGAGGCCGATCCCACCACCGAGATCACCGTCGACGTCGCCTCGAAGCGCGTGGTCGTGCCCGCTCTCGACATCGACATCGAGGTCCCCCTCGACGACACCGTGCAGCACCGGTTCCTCAACGGCCTGGACGACATCGGTCTCACGCTGCAGCACGAGGCCGAGATCACCGCCTTCGAGACCACGCGCCCGGCGTGGATGCCGAGGACGTGAGCTTCCTCGACACGATCCGTCCGAGCGATCCGGGTGCCCACTCCACCGCCGCCATCACCCTCACCGCCCACATCGACGACGACTGGGGCATCGTCTACTCGCAGGGCGGTGTGGTGTTCGCAGCCATGCTGCGAGCGGCCGAATCAGCACTCGCCCGCGACGACCTGCAACCGGTCAGCGCCAACGCCACGTTCGTCCGGCCCGTGCGCTGCGGAGCGATCGACCTCGACGTCGAGGTGCTGCGGTCGGGTCGCAACGGTGCCCAGGTGCGCATCACCGCCCACGATCCGCACGACGACGATCCCACCCCGAACGTGCTGGCCACGTTGGTGTGCGCGACCC
>JBJTGD010000051.1:0-2600 GCA_046093735.1 Acidimicrobiia bacterium
TCCTCACCCTCGGCGCAGACTGACCGCCGTCGTCGTTGCCGACGTCAGTCGGCGGGGTCAGTCGGCGATGTAGTCAACACCTTCCTCGTTCAGGATCCGGCAGATCCGAACGGGATCGAACATCACCCGTGATCCGCGCGTCGTGCTGTGTCACGAATGGCGATCATCCGATTGGCGACCTCAACCATCTGACGGACCCGGTCGGGAACGGCGAGACGAAGTTGCGCCCGGATCTGCGAGACATCGACGCCGCGGGCGTCCTCGATCGCCTCACTGCGCCGCTCATCCATGACCCGAGTCTACGGATCAGCGATCGACGATCGACAGGGGGATGCGTCGCTTGCCCACCCCGTTGGGATGGGTGATGGGCTTCGAGTGGTCGTGGCTGACCGAAGGCCGCACGGCGCCGCCACTGGCCTCCAGTTCGGCCAGCGCCGTCTCACCGTGTCCGAACACGCACTCTGGATCGGGCGCATCGAGGGGCAGACCGGTGAAGAACTTCGCCGCCATGCATCCGCCGCCACAGGCGTCGTACGACCCGCAGGAACCGCACGCGCCCGGGTTCGAGGGCTCGCGCAGTTCAGTGAACAGGTCCGATGAGCGCCACACGCGGGCGAATCCACCGTCGTCGCGCACCGACCCGGCCTTGAAGTGATCGTGCAGCACGAACGGACAGGCGTACACGTCACCCACCGGATCGATCAGACACACGACCCGACCGGCCCCGCACAGGTTCAGACCGGGCAGCGGTTCACCCAACGCCGACAGATGGAAGAACGAGTCACCGGTGAGCACGTCGGGATGGGCCAACAGCCAGTTGTAGAGCTCGATCTGCTGCGCGCTCGTCGGATGCAGGTCGTGCCAGGTGTCGATGCCGCGACCACTCGGACGGAAGCGGGTGAGGCGCAACTCGGCGCCGTACTCGGCCGCCAGCGCGTGGTAGGCGTCGACTTGGGAGATGTTCTCGCGGGTCATGACCACCGACAACTTGAACGGTCCGAATCCCGCAGCTCGCAGGTGATCCATCGCCGTGCGCACACGCGAGTACGAACCGTCACCACGAATGGCGTCGTTCGTATCGGGATCGACACCGTCGAGTGAGATCTGGATGTCGACGTAGTCCATCGTCGCCAGACGGCGAGCGTTCTCGGCGTTGATCCGGCCGCCGTTGGTGGAGAACTTCACACCGACGCCGCGCTCCACGCAGTACTCGACGACCTCGAAGAAGTCCGGGCGCAGCATCGGTTCGCCGCCACCGATGTTCACGTAGAACACCTGCATCTCGGCCAACTGATCGACGATCGACTTCATCTCGTCAGTCGTCAACTCCATCGGATCGCGGCGACCCGACGACGACAGGCAGTGGACGCACTGCAGATCACAGGCGTACGTCCATTCCCATGTGAGACAGATCGGCGAGTTGAGACCGAGAGCGAGTTGATCGGTGAGAGCGGTCATGCTGCATCCTCCATCACGAGGAAGTCGCCGGCGGCCAGCGATCCCAGGGCTTTCTCGAACGCCGGCCACCGACCGGGAGCCAGACCGGCGGCGTCGAACGCGGCGCGGGCCGAGGGTTGGTCACCCAGCGACTCCACCAGCGTTACGAGATCGGGCGAGCGCAGGAACGTCAGGCGACGGTTGTCGTAGTGATAGGCCAACGCCCCGAATGGCTCAGGCCGGAGCGCGACCCTCTCGTGGAGTCGCCAGTGGCGATCGGCGTCGAACGGTGCGTTCATGCCAGCGGACGCCTCGGCGTCCGTGGGCGCCTCAGTAGACGCCGCACATCCCGTCGATCGAGATCTCCTCGACGAGCAGTTCCTCGTCGTCGAGTTCGTCGGTGGTGACGGCGTCGGTCTCGGTGTCAGCGAGGTCGTTCTCGAGCACGGTGTCGGTGGCCATGGTGTCCTCCGGGGGCGAACGGCGTGACGCGACCCTACCTGTGCCACCCGAGGCTCGGCCACCGTCGGGTCCGGCTGGCTAGCGTGCCCGGCGAGGGAAGGGGGCTCCCATGATCGAGGTCGCCGGCACGATCGATGAGCGTTTCGCCGCAGTGGGGGCGCTGTTCGAGCGCAATCTGGAATCTGGTGCCGATGTCGGGGCCTCGGTGTGTGTCCTGCACCGGGGTGAGCCCGTCGTCGATCTGTGGGGCGGCTGGGTCGACGAGGACCACACCCGTCCGTGGGAGGCCGACACCATCGTCAACGTGTGGTCGACCACCAAGACCATGACGTTCCTCGTGGCCCTGATGCTGGCCGATCGGGGCGAACTCGATCTTCACGCACCGGTGGCCCGCTACTGGCCCGAGTTCGCGGCCGAGGGCAAGGGCGACATCACCGTGGCCAACATCCTCGCCCACACCGCCGGCCTGCCCGGCTGGTCCGATCCGGTGCGTCCGGAGCAGCTTCCCGACTGGGACGAGTGCTGTCGACGTCTCGCCGCCCAGGCCCCATGGTGGGAGGACCGCACGCGTTCTGGGTATCACGCCCTCACGCAGGGGTACCTGATCGGCGAGATCGTGCGTCGCGTCACCGGCACCACGATCGGCTCCTTCTTCGCTGCCGAGGTCGCCGCGCCGCTCGGCGCCGACTACTTCATCGGTG
>JBJTGD010000052.1:0-2149 GCA_046093735.1 Acidimicrobiia bacterium
GCGCAATGCCTGCCACACGCGCCCGAGTTGCGCGTCGACGTCGCCGATCATCCCGGAGTACGGCGCCCGCAATCGACGGAGCCCGTCCTCGTCGGTCGGCGCCGCGAACCACGGACTGTCGAGCAGCATCGTGTGGAGTTCGTGAGCCGGTGCGGCCGGAGCCGCCGGGAGGTCGACATCGTCGGGATCGACCGCCGCCGCCCATCGTCCAGCCGCCGCGAAGGGCGGATGGGGACGGAGGTGACTGAGGTGGACGAACCACGGTTCGGTGCGGTCGGCGCTCCAGCGGAGGAACTCATCGGTGAGGAAGGCGCTGATCCCGAATTCGGCCGGTCGCAGCGGTTCGGTGGCCAGGGCCTCGTCGGGATCGTCGGGCACCTCGTGACCGGCGGCGCGCAGCCAGTCGGCCCACGGCCGCCGTTGGCCGGTGAGGTCCAGCACGCAGTCGAATCCCGGCAGCACACCCTCGTAGGTGGACAGACGCGGATCGTCGGGAGCGACGGTGCGCGGGTCGATGGCCTGGTCGGTGTAACCGAACAGCGCCGGCTCGTACCCGACCCGTCGGGCCATGCGGGCGATGTTGTCGAAGCGATCGTCGAGCGGCGCACCGTTGAACACCACTCGGTTGTTGAACTGGTACGTGCCCGTGTAGAGCGCGGCCCGACCGGGCGCGCACGGCGCCGACTGGCTGTAGTGCCGGGCGAAGCGCACCCCCTCGGCCGCCAGTTCGTCGATGGCGGGCGTGCGCGCCACCCGATGCCCCGCGCACGACAACGGGCTGGTCGAGAAGATGGGGTGGTTCGAGCCGAGCTACCACGTCCCCTGCATCGTGCGCGATCCGCGTCGCACCTCCGATACCGGACGCGTCGTCGAAGCCTTCACCGAGAACGTCGACATCTTCCCCACGATGTGCGAACTGCTCGGCGTCGACATCCCCCGTCAGTGCGACGGTCGGTCGCTGGTGCCGTTCCTCGAGGGTGGCACACCCGACGAGTGGCGCGACTCCGCTCATTGGGAGTTCGACTGGCGACTGTTCCAACCGGGGGCCACCACCTCGCGGTGGCCCGACGACCGACGCGGGGCGCGTCACAACCTCGCCGTGCGTCGCACCGTCGACAGTGCCTATGTGCAGTTCGCCGACGGACGATCGCTGTTGTACGACTGCCTCGCCGATCCGCACTGGCAGACGCCGATCGACGATCCGCTGCGCGAACTCGACCATGCCCGGGCCATGTTGGCGTGGCGGGCCGAGCACACCGACCGCACGCTCACGGGACGGTTCCTGCTGGGGTGAGCCCCGCATCGCGCGCCGTCGGCGTGTGATCGTTCAGTCGAGGTAGTGCACGCCGGTGAGGTCCTCCGACAGCGTCCACAGTCGTCGGGCCGTCTCGACGTCGCGGGCCCGCCGGGTCGGGGTCTCCAGGCGGGGTCGACCGCGCACCAGCCATCGTGGTCCGTAGTAGTCGCCGCCGCGGGCCGCTGGATCGGTGCAGGCCTGCACGAAGGGCAATGCCCCGACCGTCACGTGCTGGCCCCACAGCGGTGACACGGCCAGCGCGGCTCGGTTGAGCCAGCCCGATCCCTCGGCCCCGAGGTCGGTGCGCGTGCCGCCGGGGTGGGCGGCGACGGCGATGACGTCGGCACCGGCAGCAGTCAGGCGGCGCTGCAGTTCGAAGGTGAACAGCAGATTGGCCAACTTGCTCTGGAAGTACGAGCCCCACGGGTGGTAGCGGCGACGTTCACTGTTGGGGTCGTCGAGGTCCATGCGTCCGGGTCGGTGGCCCATGCTCGAGTGGTTCACCACGCGGGCGCCGGGGGTGGCCATCAGCAGCCCCAGCAGATGTCCGGTGAGGGCGAAGTGCCCGAGATGGTTGACGCCGAACTGCATCTCGCACCCGTCGGCCGTCTGCGAGCGATCGGTGGCCATCAGCCCGGCGTTGTTGCCGAGGATGTCGAGTCGATCGGTGCGCGAGGCCAGTTCGGTGGCGGCTCGGGCCACCGAGCCGAGATCGGCCAGGTCGAGTTCGAGGAACTCGACCGTGCCCTTCGGTCCGCGGGCCAACACCTCGGCGATCGCCGCGTTCGCCTTGTCCCGGTTGCGACCGGCCATGAGTACGCGGGCTCCGGCCGCGGCCAGAGCCCTGGAGAT
>JBJTGD010000053.1:0-3271 GCA_046093735.1 Acidimicrobiia bacterium
TCGGTCGTCTGGTCGACGTACGTGATGCGACGAAGAGACTTCCGTCAACAAGATCCAGGAGAACTTCTTCGGGTGGCCGAACGTCTGCTTCTCGACGTTGCGTTCGGACGCGAGGAGAGGGTGATCGATTCGTGGGTCCGCTTTCTTGAAGACTCAGACGTCGAGGCTGAACCCCACTTCGCTCAGATCGGGCCGACCGTGCGGGAGAGACTGGCGAAGATTGGCGTCGTCGACGCCGAAACAGCCCGACTCGACGGGCTCTCCCGCCGCGCGCTCTATCAGATTGCGCTCATGAAGGCTGATGCTGGAACGATCATCGAACTCCTGCAGATTGCCGGGATTCACCCGATCCTCGGTGGCGATCTGATCTCTTCGATCGAAGCGGACCGAGTAGGTGAAGTTCGACCGGCTCGATCCCTCGAACTCCTCGTGGGACCCGATGATGTCAGGAGAGTTCTCGAAGTGTTGAGAGCCCCGACTCTCGGCATCCCGACGATCGAGGTCGCGGAATTGGATCTGGATTCGCAACAGGCGCGGATCAATCTCCGCTTTCGCTCTCATCAGAGGCTCATGCTGATGTGGAGATGGTTGCCCTACAGGGCGGCACTGGCGGTTCCACTCACCCCGACACGCCATGTCGAAGTCTTCGACTTCGAAGGAGGACAGGTCCTTGCTCTCAATCCGACGGCCCGGCTCGTCTCCATGTTGGCGAGAACCAGATCCTTCGCACCCGATCGGGTGTTCGCCACCCTCGTCTCGAGCAGCGAACTGATTCACCGTCACAGGGGAGCAATCGACTGGATGGAGGTGCAGGAAGCCTGCTCCGCGCTCGGAGCACTTCCTCGAGTTGCGGAAGTCTTCGCCCTGATCCCAGAGCCACTGCGCGCCGAGATCCCGATCCTCTGACCGATCCAGCGGGCGCGCCGCCTGATTCGTCGCCCGGTGGGGCCTCATCGACACCGACGAGCGCAACTCGGTCTCGGGATTGGCAGGTGCGGCAAGGTCGCACCCATGCATCCCAACGCCAACGACCCCCTCACGGGGGCCGGTCCATGTCGTAGCTCCCGAGGCTGCGACGCAACGGAGCTAACGATCGCTACTCAGTCCGATCGATCGTCGATCGGCGTCCCCGGCGACCCTCGACGCGGCGCCACGCGGTTCTGGAGCACCTCACGGAACGGGACATCCCGATCCACCTCCGGCTCCCGGGGCAGGCCGAGGACCCGCTCTCCGATGATGTTGCGTTGGATCTCACTCGTGCCCCCGGCGATCGAGAAGGAGGGCGACATGAGGAATGCACCATTCGCCTTCTCGGCCCCCTCGTCCCCGGCTTCCCACGCCATCGCCGCCGCGCCGCGGATCCGCATGTGCTCGTTCGATGCCCGACGGACGAGATCGGACCCGAGCAATTTCGCGATCGAGCCCGTCGGGCCGGGATCGCGCCCGCCCTCGACCGCACTGCGCACCCGCAGGGCCACGATCCGCTGGACCTCCTCACGGACCCACAGATCGGAGACGGCCGATCGGTCGGCCGGGTAGTCGAAGCGTGCAGCGAGCACCGGAACCGTGCTGCCCGTCAACAGCGAGTTCCCCGATGCACCGAGCGAGACGCGCTCGTTCATGAGCATCGAGATCGTCACCGACCACCCGGACCCGACATCGCCGAGTTGCGCGTCGTCGGAGAGTCGCACTTCGTCGAAGAACACCTCGTTGAACCCCGCTGCGCCATTGGCCTGGACCAGTGGACGGATGGTGATCCCGTCGGCGTGCATCGGGACGATGAACATGGTGAGGCCGCGATGCTTGGGAACGTCGTGATCGGTTCGTGCGATGCACATGCCGAACGCCGCCCGGTCGGCCGACGAGGTCCACACCTTCTGACCGTCGAGGACCCACTCGTCGCCGTCGCGACGGGCCCGCAACTGCGCAGCGGCGACATCGCTACCCGCATTCGGCTCACTGAACAACTGGCACCAGATCTCGTCGCCCCGGAGCATCGCCGGGAGGTGGCGCCGCTTCTGGTCCTCGGTTCCGTGCGCCTACAGGACAGGGACGCACATGCCGATCGTGATGACGAGCACGCCGACGGGAAGATCGAGTCCGCGGGCCTCGTCATTGAGGATCTCGACGTAGTCCGATGGCAGACCGAGTCCCCCGTACTCGGCGGGCACGGTGACCCCGGCGAGTCCGGCGCCGTGGAGTAGTCGCTGGAACTCGAAGCCGGTCGCCCACTGCTCGCCGAGATTGGGAATGGGTCGGGCGAAGAACTCGCAGCAACGCCGGCGGAACTCCTCCCGGTCGATCACCGACGTCGCGCCTCGATCGCCGCGCGCAGTTCGGGTGAAGCCGCGCACTCGGTCTGCACCTGCGCCTCCACCTCGCGCGCCTCCGCACGGGTGAGCCGGGACGCGTCGGCCAGGGAGCGCTGGATGGACGGAACGGCGCGCGGCGAGTACGAGGCGATGCGCATCGCCCACTCCTCGGAGAGAGCGGCGAGGTCGTCGACGCCGACGACCCGATTCACGAGTCCGATCGACTGCGCAGTCGCAGCGTCGATCCAGTCACCGAGCAGTGCCAATTCGGCCGCCCGGCACCACCCGAGGCGGCGGGGCAGGAGCCAACTGGCGCCCATGTCGAGACCGAGCCCATTGCGCACAAACATCAACGAGAACCGTGCCCGATCGCTGGCAACGACGAGATCGCAGCCCAACACCAGACTCACGCCAGCGCCGACCGCAACGCCGTCGACTGAGGCGATCACCGGCTTCGGGCACTCGTGGAGTGCACTGGCGGCGCGCGAGATGCGTCGCATCATCGTCATCGTGTCCTCGCCGCTGGGCGCCGAGGGCGCCAGATCACCACCCGAGGAGAACGCTCCTCCCGAACCAGCGAGCACCACGACGCGATCGTCATCGTTCTTTGCGACGGAATTGAACTCCTCGCACAGGGCATCGAACATCGACCCGTCGATGGCATTGCGCTTCTCCGGACGGTCGAGCGTGATCCGCACGATTCCGTCCTTGCGGTCGATGACGATCCCGTCCATCAGATCCTCCGTTCCCGTCCGGCCCAGTAACGGTCCCGCACCTGACGTCGTGCCAACTTGCCGGTCTCGGTCCGCGGTAGTTCCGCCACGAAGTCGACGCCCCTCGGAACCTGATGAGCGGTGAGCATGGCCCGGCAGTGATCGAGGAGTTCGATGGAGAGCGAGGCATCCGCCACCCAGCCCTCGGTCACCTGCACCACGGCGCGGAGGCTCTCACCCCACTCC
>JBJTGD010000054.1:0-18314 GCA_046093735.1 Acidimicrobiia bacterium
GTGGTGCTCACCACCGCCGTGGGTGGGGTGGACGACCTGGTCGCCGCCGAACTCGGACTCGGTGTCGAACTCGTGGTGGAGCGGGCCGGTCGCGTCGAACGACCGGTGGTCACGCCCGAAGGCGATCGCACGGCGATCGACACCCTCGTGCGCGCCCGACGGGTGGCCTGACAATGCGCACGGCAAGGGTCATCCCCTGTCTGGACGTCACCGACGGTCGCGTGGTGAAGGGCGTCAACTTCGTCGGGTTGCGCGACGCCGGGGATCCGGTGGAACTGGCGGCCCGCTACGACGCCGATGGTGCCGACGAGCTCGTATTCCTCGACATCACCGCCACCTCCGACGGACGCGACACGATGGTCGATGTCGTGCGACGGACGGCGGAGCAGGTGTTCATCCCGTTCACCATCGGTGGCGGCATTCGCACCGTGGATGACGCACGGACCATGTTGCGGGCCGGGGCCGACAAGGTCTCGGTGAACAGTGCCGCCGTGGCCCGACCCGAGCTGATCAGTGAGATCGCTGCGGTCTTCGGCCGACAGTGCGTGGTGAGCGCGATCGATGCCCGCCGTCGTGCCGCCGACGGTGGGGCCTCGGAGGGGTGGGAGGTGTTCGTCGCCGGCGGACGCACACCCACGGGGATCGATGCCGTCGAGTGGGCTCGGCGAGCCGAGGATCTCGGGGCGGGCGAGATCCTGCTCACCTCGATGGACCGGGACGGCACCCGCGACGGTTTCGATCTCGAACTCACCGCCGCCGTGTCGTCGTCGGTGGGGATCCCGGTCATCGCGTCAGGGGGTGTGGGGACGCTCGACCATCTCGTCGACGGTGTGGTGCGCGGCGGCGCCGATGCCGTGCTGGCTGCCTCCATCTTCCACTTCGACGATCACGCCATCGCCGATGCCAAACGCCACATGGCCGCCGCCGGTGTCGCCGTTCGTCCCTGAGCGCGGACGAGTCCCACGGCCCGTCGACGGAGTCAGGTGATCGAGCGCAGTACCGCGGCGGTCACGATCTCGGCCACCCGATCGGTGCGACCGACGAAGAAGTGATCGGCGCCGGGCACGGCAACGACATGTGTCGCCGTCCAGTCCGCCGTGGCCTCCCGCGCGGCGATCGGCGTGAGGAACTGATCGTGCTCCCCCACGATGAGCACCTTGGGGCGCGGGTCGGCTCCGGCGGCGGCGGCGATCTCCTCCCGAGGGATCACGCGCAACGGAGGGGCGCAGGGCAGCCACGCGCGGATGCGCGGATCGAGCACCGTCATGGAGGTGTCACCGCCGAACGACCACCCCGAGACGAACAGTGGGAGGTCAGGTACCAGTTCGGCGAGCGCGTCGATCGCCGCTTCGACGTCGTGTCGTTCACCGCGACCACCGTCATGGAGTCCGGTGGATCCCTCCACGCCGCGGAAGTTGAAGCGCAACACGGCGATCCGTGACTCGGGAAGGATCCGGAACAACTCGCTGGTCACGATCGACCGCATCGAGCCGCCGTGCTGCGGATGGGGATGACACAGGACCACGGCGGCCCGTGCACCCACGGGCAGGTGCACCTCGGCCTCGAGCACGGGACCATCGACGACCGGCAGGGATAACTTCCTGATGGCCGGATCGTCGTTGACCATTCCACACGGTACCGTCGGGACGTGCCGGTTTCACCTGCTTCTCTCACCGCCCAGGGTTCCGTCGATGGCGAGCGTCTCCCCATCAAGATGCTCACTGACCGGGTGCTGGTCAGCCTCGGTGGCGGTGAGGGGGAGCGGCGATCCACCGGGGGGATCCTGATCCCGGCGACCGCCCAGATGGGCAAGCGTCTGGTGTGGGCCGAGGTGGTGGCCGTGGGTCCCAACGTCCGGGTCATGGAGCCGGGCGATCAGGTCCTGTTCAACCCGGAGGATCGCTACGAGGTCGAGGTCCAGGGACAGGACTACGTCATCCTGCGCGAGCGCGACGTGCATGCGGTGGCGGCAGAGCGGCTGGCCGAGGGCAGTACCGGTCTCTACCTCTGAGCGGCGCCGAGGCGCGTGCCGCCGTCGCGGCCACTGATGTCGCGGCCACCGATGTCGTTCCTCTGCGCTCTGAGGGCACCGCTAGCGTTAGGTCATGACATCCGCCGAACCCATGAGTGAACCGATCGTCGCCACCGCCGAGCAGTTGGCGGCCGTCACCTTCGGCGCCGACGGTTTGGTGCCGGCCATCGTGCAGGAGCAGTCCACGGGACAGGTCCTGATGATGGCGTGGATGAACGCCGAATCGTTGCAGCGGACGCTGGAGACGGGCCGCACTTGGTTCTGGAGTCGGTCGCGTCAGGAGTACTGGTGCAAGGGGGAGACCTCGGGTGATCGCCAGTACGTGCGCGAGGCGTACTTCGACTGCGATGGCGACACGTTGCTGTTCGTGGTCGAACAGGAAGGACGGGGCGCGTGCCACACCGGCAATCGTTCATGCTTCTTCACCGCCTTCGGCGAGGCGTGAGCCGGTCGTGACCCCGAACCCGGGAGACATGGTGGCAGTGCGGCCCGATCGCGCGGAGTTCCGTGCCCTCGCAGCACAGCACAGTGTCGTTCCCGTCTGGCGCGAGCTCCTCGCCGATCTCATCACTCCCGTGGCGGCCTTCGCCCGTCTGTGCGGCGACGATCGTCCCGGGTTCCTGTTCGAGTCGGTCGAGCACGGCGAGCGGTGGAGCCGGTGGTCGTTCGTGGGTCGCAACCCGATCGCCACCCTCGTGCTGCGCGATGGACGGGTCGAGGTCGACGGTGACCTCGCACCCGGAATGCCGCGCGACCGGGGCATCCTGGCCGCTGTCGAGTGGTTGCTGTCGGCCTACCGCTCCCCGACATTGCCCGACCTTCCGCCCTTCCACGGAGGAGTGGTGGGCTACCTCGGCTACGACGTGGTGCGCGAGGTCGAGCACCTCCCCGACACCCCTGCCGATGTGAGCGGGTATCCCGACGCCGTCCTGTCGGTGATCGGGGAGATGGCGGCCTTCGATCACTTCCGTCAGCGCGTCTCGCTCATCGAGAATGTGGTGGTGCCCGACGGTGCCGACGACGCGACTCTCGATCGTCTCTACGACGAGGCGATCGAACGCCTCGAGCGACTGGCGGCCGACGGCGCCAGCCCGTTGGCCGAGCCGATGGTCGATCCGCCGACGCCGGATCCGGAACTCCCCGTCGTCGAGCGGTCGGTGTCCGAGACCGGATGGAACGCGGCCATCGATGTCGCTCGCGAGCACATCCTCGACGGTGACATCTTCCAGGTCGTCCTGTCCCAGCGATTCTCGTTCGACCTCGACGCCGATCCGTTCGACTTCTACCGGGTGCTCCGTCAGGTCAATCCCAGTCCCTACATGTACTTCGTGCGCACTCCCGAGGTGACGCTGGCGGGTTCGTCACCCGAACCCATGGTCCGTCTCGTCGACGGTCGCGTGATCTCGCGTCCCATCGCCGGCACCCGGCGCCGCGGCGCCACCGAGGAGGAGGATCGCCGTCTCGGCGCCGAACTGCGCGAGCACCCCAAGGAGATCGCCGAGCACGTGATGCTCATCGATCTCGCGCGCAACGACGTGGGGCGCGTCGTCGAGTTCGGCACCGAACAGGTCGACGAGATGATGGTGCTCGAGCGCTACAGCCACGTGATGCACCTCACTTCGCAGGTGTCAGGCACCCTGGCGGCCGGTCGCACCCCCATCGACGTTCTGCGGGCCACCCTCCCTGCCGGAACGGTCTCGGGCGCGCCCAAGGTGCGCGCCATGGAGATCATCGACGCGCTCGAACCGGTGAAGCGTGGCCCCTACGCCGGGGTCGTCGGCTACATCGACTTCTCGGGGACGATCGACACCGCCCTCGCCATCCGGACCCTGGTGGTGGGTCCGGATGGTCGGGCCCACATCCAGGCGGGTGCCGGGATCGTGGTCGACAGCGTGGCCGAGCACGAGGACCTCGAGTGTCGGAACAAGGCTCGGGCCCTGCTCACCGCCGTGGCCGGGGCTCGCCGGATGACCGCACAGCGTCGACGCACCACCGGCTGAGTGTGGTGTCCGGCCCACCGGCTGCGACACTTGACGGCATGGAACGGTTCGATCCCGCGTCGGTGCTCGTCGGCTGCGACCTCCTCGACGGCACCGGCGGTGTGGCCACCGTGCGGCGCGACGTGGTCGCCGTCGACGGTCCCGACTCCGGCGTGTACCTGCAGGGTCAGTTGTCGCAGGAAGTGGTGGCCATCGCCGGTCCGTCGGTGTGGTCGTTCCTGTTGGCCCCGTCGGGCAAGGTCGACGCCTGGTTGCGCGTGCACCGCCTCGATGCCGATCACCATCTGCTCGAGGTCGAGTCGGGGCACGGCGATGCCGTGGTGGCCCGGCTGCGTCGATTCCTCCTCCGCACCGACGCCACCATCGCCGATCCACAGCAGTGGACGTCATTGGCCTGTCGATGGGATCCCTCCACGGTGCGCGTCGGAGTGGGTGCCGACCACGCGCTGGTGTCACCGGTGGTGGCGCCCGGTGACGCCGGCATCGATGTGTTGCTCGCCCCGGATGAGAACGCCGCGATCGACCTGCCGGCGGTGCCGGAGGCAGCGTTCGACCGGCATCGCATCGCCCGCGGAGTGTCCCGACTGGGCGCCGAACTCGGACCCGACACGATCCCCGCCGAGGCCGGTCAGTGGGTGATCGACGCGTCGGTGAGCTTCACCAAGGGCTGCTACACGGGACAGGAGTTGGTGGCCCGGGTGGATTCGCGCGGCGCACAGGTTCCCCGACCCATCCGACTGTTGCGTCTGGACGACGACCCCACCGTCGAACTCACCGTCGAATGCCCCGTCGAACCGGGTGCATCGGTGCGCGTCGACGGCGAGCGGCGCGGCACGGTGACCAGCTTCGCCCCCCGACTGGGCGCCGGCCGGCCGGCACTCGCCCTGGCACCGTTGGCCCGGGCCGTGGCCGTCGGCGATCGGGTCGAGGTGGAGACGCCGCGGGGACCGGTGTCGGCCACCGTCTTGGAACCGGGCACGGTGCGTTGATGGGTGATCGGCTCTACGACCGACTGGGGGTGACGCCCGAGGCCACCGATGCCGAGGTGCGTCAGGCATGGTTGCGGTTGGCCCGCACCCATCATCCCGATGCCCACTCCGATCCGGCGGCGCGTGCCGCGGCCGAGGTGGAGATGCGGTCGATCAACGAGGCGTGGGCCGTACTCGGTGATCCGGCTCGTCGTGCCGCCTACGACCTCCGACTCCAGGGCGACAGCGCCCGCCCCTCCGCGGTGCGCCGTCGCGACGACTCGTTCGTGTTCGTCCCCATCGACGAGACCGACGACGAGATCGATCCCCGTCTGCTCGACGTCGAGGGTGTCGAGGGCACGGAGGTCGACCGGTCGATCCAGATGCTGCCGGTGCTCCTGTTGCTCGGGGGGATCGGTGGACTCGTGCTCGGGTTCCTCATCGCCCTCCCGTTCCTCATGGCCGTGGGAGTGGTCGGTCTGGTGCTGGCCGGACTGTCGTTCGTCGTCGCGCCGCTGCAGGCCATCTCCCGGAGCATCTCGGCCGAGCGACGACGCTGAGCACGACCGGTAGTGTCTGCGGCCATGCCCCAGACCTCGCTGTTCGTGAAACTGACCACCCAACCCGGTAAGCGCGACGACGCGGTCGCTGCGCTGGAGCGGATGCTCCCCACCGTCGAGCAGGAGGTGGGGACGCTCGTGTACTCGTTCCATCTCGATGCCGGGAACGCCGACGTGATCTGGGTGTTCGAGCTCTACACCGATGGCGACGCCCTCGGGGTGCACGCCGGTTCACCGGCGATGGCCGACCTCGTCGGGTCGTTCGGCGATCTGCTCGCCGCTCCGGCCGAGATGATCATGGCGACGCCGACCGCAGCCGGTAAGGGACTCCCGTCCTGACGACGTACCTCGACCGCATCCTCGCCGCGCACCGGCGTGCGGCGGAGAGTGATGACCGACCGTTCGACGAACTGGTCCGTCAGGCGTTGACCGTCGAACCGATCCGTTCGTTCCGCGACGCGCTGGCTGCGGTGGCGGCGACCGGTGAGATGGCCGTCATCGCCGAGATCAAGCGGCGCTCGCCTTCCAAGGGGGACCTGGCCGTCGGGCTCGATCCGGCGTCGTTGGCCGCCGACTACGCCGCCGGCGGTGCCGCTGCGCTGTCGGTGCTGACCGACGTCGACCACTTCGGTGGCTCGGTCGAGGACCTCGCCGCCGCCCGTGGCGGGTGTGCGCTGCCGGTCCTGCGCAAGGACTTCACGGTGAACGCGCGCGACGTGTGCGATGCCCGCATCATGGGCGCCGACTGCGTGCTGCTCATCGCTGCGGCGCTCGACGACGCCGAGCTGCGGTCCTTCCTGGGGCTGTCCCGGGAACTGGGCATCGACGCACTGGTGGAGATCCACGACGAACCCGAACTCGACCGGGCACTGGCCGCCGGTGCCGACCTGGTCGGCGTCAACCAGCGTGATCTCGTGACGTTCGAGGTGGACACGGCCCGTGCCGTGCGCATGGCGCCGCTCATGCCTGCCGGTGTGGTCAGGGTGGCCGAGTCGGGGATCACCGGACCATCTGATGCGGCCGTGCTGGCCGAGGCCGGGTATCACGCGGTGTTGGTGGGGGAGCACCTGGTCACCAGCGGCGATCCGCGGGTGGCGGTGGCCGCGCTGCGGTCGGCGCCGGCATCCGTCACCCCCTCCCACGAGGCCTGAGCGCAACCTAGGATCGGCGACGCCCGTCGACATCTGGAGCGTCCGATGACCCGTTACAACATGTCCGAAGCCGCGCTGCCCACTGCGTGGTTCAACATCCTGCCCCGGCTGGAATCGCCGATGGACCCGCCGCTGCATCCGGGCACGCGTGAGCCGGTGACGCCGGACGATCTCGCTCCGCTGTTCCCCATGGCGCTGATCATGCAGGAGATGTCGCCGGATCCCTGGATCGACATCCCCGGTGAGGTGCTCGACATCCTCCGTCTATGGCGCCCCACCCCGCTGGTGCGCGCCGAGCGACTGGAGAAGATGCTCGACACGCCGGCCCGCATCTACTTCAAGGACGAGTCGGTGTCGCCCGCCGGTTCACACAAGCCGAACACCGCTGTGCCGCAGGCCTTCTACAACAAGCAGGAGGGCATCAACCGTCTCACCACGGAGACGGGCGCCGGACAGTGGGGCACGGCGTTGTCGTTCGCCACGGCCCAGTTCGACATGGAGTGCATGGTGTACATGGTCCGTGCCTCGTTCGAACAGAAGCCCTACCGCAAGATCATGATGCAGGTGTGGGGTGGGGAGGTCGTGCCGTCGCCGATCGACGATCTGTCCAGCCCGGGTTCGCTCGGCACCGCCATCTCCGACGCCGTGCGCGATGCCGTCGGTCGCGACGACTCGCACTACGCGCTCGGTTCGGTGCTCAATCACGTGCTGCTGCACCAGACGGTGATCGGACTGGAGGCCCGCGAGCAGTTGCGAGCGGCCGGTGAGGAACTGCCCGACGTCGTGATCGCACCCTGCGGTGGCGGATCGAACCTCGGTGGACTGTCGTTCCCGTTCGTGCCCGACGAGAGCGTGCGTCTGGTGGCCGTGGAGCCGGCCTCGTGTCCGACGCTCACCCAGGGACGCTTCGAGTACGACTTCGGTGACGTCGCCGGGATGACGCCGCTCATGCCGATGTACACCCTCGGCCACGACTTCATGCCCCCGTCGATCCATGCCGGTGGTCTCCGTTATCACGGCGACTCCCCGATCATCTCCAAGTTGGTCAAGGAGAAGCGCATGGAGGCCGTGGCCATCTCCCAGGGCAAGGTGTTCGACGCGGCGATCAAGTTCGCCAACGCCGAGGGCAAGGTGCCCGCTCCCGAGGCCGGCCATGGCATCGCCGTGGCGATCGACGAGGCCATCCAGGCCCGTGAGTCCGGTCAGGAGAAGGTGATCCTGTTCAACTACTGCGGACATGGTCACCTCGACCTCGCCGCCTACGACGAGTACCTCAGCGGTCGGATGGTCGACGCCTGAAACACCGGCGAACCGACATCGGGTGCGGCGGTAGCGTCGCCCCGATGTCGTTCGTGAAGATCTGCGGCACCACGTCGCTCGAGGACGCGTTGACGGCCCACCGGGCCGGGGCCGATGCGGTGGGGTTCATCTTCGCCGAGTCGCCCCGGCGCGTGGAGGCCGACCTCGTGGCCGACATCGTGCGCCACCTGCCGGTCGACCTGCTCACCGTGGGTGTGTTCCGAGGTGCCACCGTCGACGAGGTGCGGGCCACGGTCCGGCGCTCCAGGGTGGCGGCGATCCAACTGCATGGCGACGAGAGCCCCGAGTTCGTGACCGCCGTGCGCCACGACTCGCGCTTCCTCATCGGATGCTTCACCGCTGATGATCCCCGAGTGGCCCGACTCGACGAGTACGACCTCGACGCCGTCCTCGTCGACTCGCCGGTGCCGGGCTCGGGCCGGACCTTCGACTGGTCCGCCATCGACGGTCTGTCGTCACAGCACCGGCTGATCCTCGCCGGTGGGCTCGACCCCGACAACGTGGCCGCAGCGGTGACCCGGGTGCGTCCGTGGGGCGTCGACGTGGTCAGTGGGGTGGAAGTGGCACGCGGTCGCAAGGATCTGGAGGCCGTCGCGCGCTTCGTGGAAGCGGCGCGCGCCGCACTGGCGGACTGCGCGATCGACCCGGGTCGGGCCTAGCCTCCTCGTCATGTCACTGCCCGAGCCGTCAACCAGCGGTCGCTTCGGAGAGTTCGGCGGACGCTTCGTCCCCGAGACGCTCGTCCCCGCCTGTCTCGAACTGGAGAAGGCGTTCCGCAGCGCATGGGCCGACCCCGTCTTCCGCGGCGAACTCGATGCCCTGCTGGCCGACTACGCCGGCCGCCCGTCACCGCTGACCGAGTGCCACCGACTGTCGGAGGAACTCGGGGTGCGAATGCTCCTCAAGCGTGAGGATCTCAAGCACACCGGCAGCCACAAGATCAACAACGTGCTCGGTCAGGCCCTGCTGGCTCGTCGTATGGGCAAGACGCGCCTGGTGGCCGAGACCGGAGCAGGTCAGCACGGCGTGGCGTCGGCCACCGCCGCGGCGCTGCTCGGCATGGAGTGCATGGTGTACATGGGTGAGGTCGACATGCAGCGCCAGGCGCTCAACGTCTTCCGCATGCGCCTGCTCGGAGCCGAGGTCGTGCCCGCCATGTCGGGGAGCCGCACGCTCAAGGACGCGGTCAACGAGGCCATGCGTGACTGGGTGGCCACCGTCGAGTCGACCCACTACTGCCTCGGGTCGGTGATGGGGCCGCACCCGTATCCGTGGATGGTGCGCGAGTTCCACACCGTCATCGGCACCGAATCGCGCCAGCAGTGCGCCGAACTGCTCGACGGGGGAGTGCCCGACGTGGTCACCGCCTGTGTCGGCGGAGGCTCCAACGCCATCGGGATCTTCAGTGGATTCGCCGACACCGACGCCGAACTGGTCGGGGTCGAACCGGCGGGCGGCGCCGCCGTCGGCCGCGGTGTGCCCGGCGTGGTGCACGGCATGAAGAGCTTCCTCATGCAGGACGAGTTCGGTCAGGTGCAGGAGGCGCATTCCATCTCGGCCGGTCTGGACTACCCCGGTGTCGGGCCGGAGCACTCCCACCTCGCCTCCATCGGTCGGGCCCGCTACGAACAGGTCACCGATGCCGAGGTGATCGACGCCTTCCAGTTGCTGAGTCGCACCGAGGGCATCATCCCCGCGCTCGAACCCGCCCACGCGCTGGCCTGGGTGAGTCGCGACCGCGCCGCGCTGGCCGGACGCACAGTGTTGTTGAACCTCTCGGGACGGGGCGACAAGGACGTGGCCCAGATGATGGACGTCCTGGGGTGAGCGGACCCTCGGTGGCCGACGAGGGACTCGTCGTGCCCGACACCCCATCGGAGCTCGGCGTGCTGGAGGCATCACTGCGTGCCGCGCGCGATGGCGGACGCAAACTGCTCGTCCCCTACGTCACCGGTGGTCTCGGCGACGACTGGGTGGACGTCGTCCGGGCCGTGGCCGACGCCGGGGCCGACGCCATCGAGATCGGGATCCCCTTCTCCGATCCGGTGATGGACGGACCGATCATCCAGGAGGCCAGTGAGACAGCGCTGCGGCAGGGCGCCACCCCGCTCACGATCCTCGATCGACTGCGCACGCTCGATGCGGGTGTGCCCGTGGCGGTCATGACCTACTACAACCTCGCCTTCCACATGGGACTCGAACGGTTCGCCGCCTCAGTGGCCGATGCCGGCGTGAGCGCAGTGATCCTCCCGGATCTCCCGCTGGAGGAGGTCGGGCCATGGGCCACTGCCGCCGACGCCGCCGGGGTCGAGACGGTGATGTTGGCGGCACCCACCGCACCCGACGAGCGCCTGCCCCGAGTGGTGGCCCGGGCCCGGGGCTTCGTGTACGCCGTCGGTCTCCTCGGCGTCACCGGTGAGCGCGACGCGCTGGCCGCCTCGTCGTTGGTCATCGCCCGACGACTCAAGGCCATCACCGACAAGCCGGTGCTCGTGGGTGTCGGGGTCTCGACGGCGGATCAGGCCGTGGAGGTGACCACCGAGGCCGATGGTGTCGTGATCGGCTCGGCGCTCATGCGACGGGTGCTGGCCGGTGTCGGACCGTTGGGTGCCGGGGCCTTCGTGGCCGAGATCCGCGCGGCCCTCGACCGACGGTGACCGACGGCCGATGAGCGACAGCCGATGAGCGACAGCCGATGAGCGACGGGGGATCCGACCGTCGTCCGATCCCGTTCGAGCAACCGCTCTTCGAACGGGTCGATGGTGAGGCGTTCTTCGCCCGACTCGTGGAGCGGTTCTATGCCGGGGTGATCGAGGATCCGATCCTGGCCCCGCTCTACCCACCCGACGACATGGACGGGGCGGCCGAGCGTCTGCGGCTGTTCCTCGTGCAGTTCTGGGGTGGGCCCGCCACCTACAGCGAACAGCGCGGCCACCCGCGACTTCGGATGCGACACGCCCCGTTCGTCATCGGCGAGGCCGAACGGGACGCGTGGCTGGCGCACATGACGGCGGCGGTGGCCGAGGCCGCGGCCGACGGTGACCTCGACGCCGAGGACGAGGCCCGGATGATGGGCTACTTCGTCCATGCCGCCGGATTCATGATGAACGTCGACACCGCCGACTGAGGCTCTGGGCAGGACATACACGGCTTCCTGCATGATCATGCATTTGCTCATGCCCCCATCCACCATCGACGGCTCCGGGGCAGTCATGCTCTTGGGGCATCGGGCGGTCCTGCCCGAGTCCGAACGGTGATCGGGAGACCGGTCGCCGGAGCACCCGGGCCGGTGAGCCGGACCGACAGGAGGAAGCCATGACCAAGAGCGAACTGATCGCCGAGATCGCCAACCGCACGGGCCAGTCCAAGACCGAGGTGGAGAAGTGCCTCAAGTCGTTCGAGGACATCGCCCACGAGGTGGTGGCCAAGGGCACCGAGAAGCTGACCCTCCCGGGCTTCATCAGCTTCGAGCAGACCCACCGCAAGGCCCGCACGGCCCGCAACCCGCAGACCGGTGCCACCATCCAGGTGCCAGCCACCAAGGCGGCCAAGGTCAGCGCCGGCGCCAAGCTGAAGGCCTCCGCCAAGGGCGCCTGAACTCGACGCACAGTCTTGGAGGAGGGGGAGCGCGAGAGCGCTCCCCCACCTCGCGTTCCGGGGCACAACCTCGACCCCGGAAACGGGGACGACGACTCATGGCGGTCGCGGACCCTCGCGCTAGGTTTCCGCGCATGACCACCGAACTCACTCCCGGCACCACCGCTCCCGACTTCACCCTCCTCGATCAGGACGGTGAGCCGATCTCGCTGGCCAAGCAGGCCGGCCTCAAGGTGTTGTTGTACTTCTACCCGAAGGCCGACACTCCCGGTTGCACCCAGCAGTGTTGCGGCCGGCGCGATATCGCCGACGACATCGGCGATGCGATCATCATCGGCGTCAGTCCCGACGCCCCGGCCCGCTTGAAGAAGTTCGACGACAAGTACGAACTCGGGTTCACCCTGCTCTCCGATGCCGATCACTCGGTCTCGGAGGCCTACGGGGTGTGGGCCGAGAAGAGCATGTACGGCCGCTCCTACATGGGCATCGTGCGCTCGGCCTTCCTCATCGACGAGCACGGCGTGATCGAACAGGCCTGGTACAAGATCAGCCCGAAGGACACCCCCACCAATCTTCTCCGGGCCCTGGGTCGGTGAGCCTCCCGGCGCCGGCCGACGTCCTGCCCCACCGGGCGCCGTTCCTCCTGCTCGACGAGGTCACCTCGCTCGAGCTCGGAGTGTCGGCTGTCGGCCGCTGGACGATCACCGGCGACGAGTGGTTCTTCCCCGGACACTTCCCCGGGCGTCCCACGCTGCCCGGCGTGCTCATGCTGGAGTCCATCGCCCAGTTGGGGGCCTACGCCGTGCTGTCCGATCCCGCGTTCGCCGGAAAGCTGCCGTTGTTCGGGGGAGTGGAGAAGTCACGGTTCCGGCGTCAGGTGGTGCCCGGCGACGTGCTCGAACTCGAGGTGACACTGGGTCGGATGTCGGCCCGGGCCGGACGGGGATCGGGTCGGGCCCATGTCGGGGGCGAGACCGCGTGCGAGACCGAGTTGCTGTTCGTGTTCGCCGACGCCTGACATGGCCCGGTCGGTGATCGACTCACCCGTCGGACCGATTGCGGTGGTGGCCACTTCCACCGGCGTCGTCGGTCTCGGGTGGGACGTCGATGTGGTCGATCCCGAATCGTCACGGTCCTCGCAGCTCGTGCTCGATCGCGCCATCGAGGAACTCGACGAGTACTTCGCCGGCCGTCGTCGACGGTTCGACGTTTCGGTGGATCGGTCGGCGCGGCGTGGCTTCCGCGGTCAGGTGCTCGACGCGCTGGAGTCGGTGCCCTTCGGTGTCACGGTGACCGATGGGGAGTTGGCGGCGCGGGTCGGTCGTCCGCGTGCCGCCCGCGCGGTGGGCACGGCCATGGCCACCAATCCGGTGGCCATCATCGTGCCCTGCCACCGGGTGCTACCGGCTGGCGGTGGTGCGGGGAACTACGGCGGGGGCGTCGAGGCCAAGCGACTGCTGCTGGCGATGGAAGGAAGGCTCGGCGGGTCACCCGAGGACTGAGCGACCCGACCGATCCCGGCTCACTCCGGGGCGGGTCCGATCACGACGCACCCGTTGTGGCCGCCGAAGCCGAAGGAGTTGGACAGCACCGGACCGGGCGTCCACTCACGGGGCTCGCCCACGACGAGATCGATCGGAGCCATCTCCGGGTCCGGGGTGGTGAACCCGGCGGTGGGCGGGATCAGTCCGTGTCGGATGGTCAACACCGCACCGACCGCCTCCAGCGCACCGGCGGCCCCCAGTGAGTGGCCGGTGACACCCTTGAACGAGGTGACCGGCACCGCTTCGGGCCCGAACAGTTCGGTGATGGCGGCGGCCTCGGCCGCGTCGTTCAGCGGGGTCGACGTGCCGTGGGCGTTGACGTGTCGGATGTCGGACGGCTCGAGTCCGGCATCGGCGATGGCCGACCGCATGCAGGTGATGGCGCCGACCCCGCCGGGCGAGGGAGCAGTGATGTGGTGGGCATCGGCATTGGAGGCTGCGCCCATGATCTCGGCCAGGATCGTGGCGCCGCGGCCACGGGCGGAGTCCAGTTCCTCCAGCACGAGGATCCCCGATCCCTCGGCCAGCACGAAGCCGTGACGATCGCGGTCGAACGGCATCGACAGTCCGTCGGAGGCCATGGCAGTCATGTTGGTGAAGCCGGCGATGCAGGTGGGCGTCATGGTGGCCTCGGACGAACCGGTGACCACGGCATCGCACCGTCCGGAGGTGATGAGTCGATAGGCGTTGCCGATCGACTGCGTGCCGGCCGCGCAGGCGGTGCACGTGTTCTCGCAGGGGCCATGCCATCCGTACTTCATCGATACCGCAGCCGATGCGGCGTTGGCCATCAGCATCGGGACCATGAACGGACTGACACGACGCGGACCCTTGTGCTCGTGCACCAGCACCTGGTCCTCGAGGGTGGTCAGTCCACCGATCCCTGTTCCGATCCATACGCCCTGACGGGCCGGGTCACCATCGATGGTGCCGGCCATGCGCATCGCCTCATCGGTGGCGGCGAGGGCGAACTGGGCGAACCGGTCGGTACGTCGCGCTTCCTTGGCGTTCTCGAAGTAGGGCTCGGGATCGAAGTCCTCGATCCGGCGCAGTCCGACCGGGGCCGGGCCGAGCAGTCCCGACCAGAAGTCCTCGACGCCGAGACCGCAGGGGCTGACGACGCCGATGCCGGTGACGACGACGCGGCGGTCGGCGCTCACTTCTTCGACATCACCAGATCGAAGGCCTGTCCCACGGTCTCGATGTCCTCGAGCTCCGACTCGTCGACGGTCACGTCGAACTCCTCCTCGAGCTTCATGACCAACTCGACCAGGTCGAGGCTGTCGGCGTCGAGGTCGTCGCCGAACCGGGCGTCGGGCGTGACCTTGCCGGCGTCGACGCCGAGGATCTCCACGGCGCAGGCCCTGAACTTTTCGAAATCGGCGGACGAGTCGCTCATGGGAGTCTCCTTCTCGTTGGTGGTTGGGAATCTAGTCGGCGCCCTCAGCCACCCATGCCGAGGCCACCGTCCACCGGGAGTACCGCCCCGGTGATGTAGCCCGCGTCATCGGCGGCGAGGAACCGCACGGCGGCGGCGATCTCGTGCGGTTCAGCCAGGCGGCCGACGGGCACCGCGGCGGTGATGGCCGCGCGCATCGAGTCGTCGACCGCATCGAACATGTCGGTGGCCACCGGTCCCGGTGCCACCACGTTCACGGTGATGTTCCGGGAGGCGAACTCGCGTGCCAGCGAGCGCGCCAGTCCCACCAGTCCGGCCTTCGATGCGGCGTAGTTGGCCTGACCGGCCTGACCGATCGATCCCACCACGGAGCCGATGAAGATGATCCGACCCCAGCGGGCGCGCATCATCTTGGTGACGGCGCGTTTCGCCACTCGGAACCCACCCACGAGGTTGGCGTCGAGCACCTGAGCGAAGTCCTCGTCGGACATCCGCAGGACGAGCTTGTCGTCGGTCATGCCGGCGTTGGAGACGAGGATCTCGACCGGTCCCAATTCCTCCTCGATGCGAGAGAAGGCGGCCTCGACCTGTTCGGCATCGGTCACGTCGCACGGCACGCACAGCAGACCCTCGGCCTCGGGCGGGGCGCTGCTGCGCACGGTGATCGCCACTCGATCGCCAGCGGCGGCGAAGGAGCGGGCGATGGCGAGACCGATCCCTCGGTTGCCGCCGGTGACCAGTACGACCCGACTCATGTCGTCGTCCTCTCGTTCGTTCCGGGCCAGCGCAGGACGGCACTGGCCCAACTCATCCCGGCCCCGAACCCGACGAGCAGCACCAGATCGCCCGCCTTCACCCGGCCCTCGTCGATGGCATCGACCATGGCCAAGGGGATGGAGGCCGAGGAGGTGTTGCCGTAGCGGTGGACCGACACCGCCACCGTGTCCATCGACAGCCCCAGACGTGAGGCGGCGGCCTCGATGATGCGGATGTTGGCCTGATGGGGGACGACGAGCGCGATGTCGTCGGCCGTCACCCCGGCGCGATCCATCGAGCGCCGGGCCGAGTCCACCATCACGGTGACGGCGCGGCGGAACACCTCCTTGCCCACCATCTTCAGGTGGTCGCCGATGTCGCAGTAGAGCAATTCGATGGCGGTGCCGTCATTGCCCATGTCGAACGACAACAGTTGACCCGGACCATCCACCGCTTCGATGACCATCGCCCCGGCGCCGTCGGCGAAGAGGATGGCGGTGTTGCGATCCTCCTGATCGGTGATCCGCGACAGGGTCTCGCTGCCGATGAGGAGGATGCGGCGCAGTCCCATGCCGATGAGTGCGTGGGCGTGCACCAGCCCGTAGACGAATCCCGAGCACGCCGCATTGAGATCGGATGCCCCACCCACGATGCCGAGTGCTTCCTGCACCCGGGCCGCCGATGCGGGGACGTGCCAGTCGGGGGTCGTCGTGCACAACAGGACGTAGTCGATGTCGGAGCCGGTGACACCGGCCATCTCCATCGCCCGGCGCCCGGCGTCGATGGCCAGGCCGGCGGTGGTCCCCCCGTGGTAGCGAACCTTCATCCCGGTGCGTTCGGTGATCCACTCGTCGGTGGTGTCGAGTCTGGCCTCGAAGTCGGCGTTGGTGATGCGCTGCGGCGGGAGCGCGGTTCCCCATCCGGAGACCACCGCGCCGGATTCGGTGCGGCGTTCCGTTCTGTTCCCCGTCATCGCCCTGCTCCGGTGCTCATGTCGTGCGCAGCCAGGCGATCGGCTGGGACGCAGTCACTCGCTCGCCGCCCACGGCGAGCACACCGACGAGGATGCCCGAGAACGGTGAGCGCACCTCGTGTTCCCCGACCCGACCGAGCACGGTCCCGGGGGCCAACGCCAGTCCGGGCGCCAACTCGGTCGAGGGGGTGAACACGCCGGCTGCCGGGCTGACCACCATCCGCTCGGTGGCGAAGAGATGCTCGCCCTCGTGGACCACCACGGTCTCGGGCGGAGCAGCGAGGATGGTGAGCAGCCGATCGAGATCGTCGGGCGTCGACACCGCCACGGTCGTTGCGTCTGACAGGGTGCGCTTGGCCATGCCGGTGAGGACGTTGCCCGGACCGAGTTCGACCAACGTCCTCGCTCCGGCCTCGCCGAGGGCCAGGAGCGTCTGTCGCCACCGCACCGGGCTGCACAGCTGGGCGTTCATCAACTCGGTCCACTCGGCGCCCGTGTGCGGTCGCGCGTCGACATTGGCGTAGACGGGGATCTCCGCATCGCGCATGGCAGCACCGTCGATGGCCGTTCGCAGTCGATCGCGCGCACCGGCCATGAACGGGGTGTGGAAGGCGCCGCTCACCGCCATCGACATGACCTTCTTGGCGCCGAGTTCCTTGGCCAGCGTGGAAGCCCGGGCGACGTCGTCGGGAGCTCCGGCGATCACGACCTGCCCGGGAGCGTTGTAGTTGGCCACCCACACCTCGCCGCCGACGCGGGCACAGGCCACCTCGACGTCGTCGTCGTCGAGTCCGAGCACGGCCGCCATCGTGCCGACACGGGCGGTGGTGGCCTCCAACATCGCCGCACCGCGTTCGGCCACCAGTGCGAGACCCTCCTCGAACGAGAGGGTTCCGGCCGCCACCAGCGCGGTGTACTCACCGAGGCTGTGTCCGGCGGCGGCCGCCGGTTCCACGCCGAGGCGCTCGACCGCATCGAGCACCACCAGACTGGTGAGGAAGGTCGAGAGCTGCGCGTTGTCGGTGCGAGTGAGTTCCTCGGCGTCGGTGTGCAGCAGCAGTCGCTCGCAGTCGCGTCCGAGGATCGACGATGCCTCGGGCACCAGTTCCCATGACGGGTGGTCGCGCCAGGCCCCTCCCATTCCCGGCTTCTGTGATCCTTGACCGGGAAAGGTGAACACGATCATGAGGTCGGCGGTCTCCGGACGGACGTCCGGGCCCTCGTGGCCCGGGACGGGACGACCGTAGTGGCCTCCGGGGTCTTCGACCGCCGGCGGAGCCGATCGGTTACGTCGGGTGCGGCGGGAGGGACTCGAACCCTCAAGCCCCGAAGGGCAGCGGGGTTTGAGCCCGCCCTGTATGCCAGTTCCAGCACCGCCGCGGGTGCGCTGCCATGCTAGGACCTCGGCGGGAGCCCGCCGTCCTACACTCGCCGCTCCTGACCGCAGACCCCGGAACGGGTGTGGGTATGAAGCGCAGCAGGGTCGAACGTCGTCTGATCGAGGTCGGATCGCAGTTGCGCGAGTTGCGCAATGAGCTGGCGCTGGCCGACGAGCAGTTGGCCCAGTTGGCCGACGAGGCCGAGGATGCGCGCCTGCGGTCGCTTGTGTCCGAGACACCGATCGCCGAGCGGGAGCATCGGGAGGCGGCGCGCCATGCCGATGCCATGACCCGTCACCGCAACGAGGTGGTCGGTGACATCGCCCGGCTCGAACGGCAACAGGACGAGCTGCTCGATCTGCTCAACGACTCGGCCCGCTGAGACCCGGCGGTACGCTCCGGTCGTGCCGACCCGCGTCGTGATCGCCGAGGACGAGGCGATCATCCGCCTCGACCTCAAGGAGACCCTCGAGGAGGAGGGCTACGAGGTGGTGGGCGAGACCGGCCGAGGCGATGACGCCGTGGGTCTGGTGCGGGAACTGCGATCCGACCTCGATCAGACGACGTTCGACCCTGCTGCGCTTCATACCCACACCCGTTCCGGGGTCTGCGGTCAGGAGCGGCGAGTGTAGGAC
>JBJTGD010000055.1:0-2009 GCA_046093735.1 Acidimicrobiia bacterium
CGATCGATGCGCTGCATCGAGGTGAACCTCGACGAACTCGAACGCGACGGCTGGATGGTGAACCAGACCCGCATGTGGCTCGCCTCGCAGTGGTCGGTGCGCCACGGCGCCGACTGGCGGGTCGGGGAGGACCGCTTCTTCACCCATCTGCTCGATGGCTCTCGCGCCGCGAATCGACTCGGGTGGCAGTGGACCGTCGGCACGGGGACGTCGAAGGTCTACGGGTTCTCGCAGTCGCAGGTCCGTCGTCGGGCGCCGGAGTTGTGCGCCTCGTGCGAGCACCGACATGCGTGGCCCATCGCGGACTGGCCGGAGGATCCGGACTTCGTGGACGCCGAGGTCGACGAGCGCCTCCGGGGCGATCCCGATGTCGAGGCCACGGCCGGTCCGACACGGGCCGAGATCCGTTCTCGGCCCGAGGCCGTGTGGTTGACCGCCGAGTCGTTGGGTGATGACGACCCGGCGCTCGCCGCGCATCCGGACGTCCCCATGGTGTTCGTCTTCGACGAGCCCCTGCTCGCCACGCTGCGGCTGTCGTCGAAGCGGTTGGTGTTCCTCACCGACCGCCTCGCCGAGATCGGCGCCGAACGCCCGCTCGAGGTGCACTTGGGTGATCCCGTGCGGGTGCTCGCCGGTCGACCCCTGGCGACGACGTTCGCACCCGTTCCGGGTTGGCGACGTCGCGCCCGATCACTCGATCTGGCCGAGCTCCACCCGTGGCCGTGGCTCGAGCGTCCCCGATCGGGTTCGCTCGCCAGCTTCAGTTCGTGGTCGAGGCGCTGACGTCAGAAGCCGGCCGCCAGCGGATCAGCCCGTGAAGCTGGGTCGCAATGGCGCCGGATAGGTGTTGGTGAACACCATCGTCGCCGTCTCGCTGGTGAGACTGGCTGAGTCGAGGGCCCAACTGAGCAGCACCGGTTCGCGACCGCTTCCCGACGGTGACTGACAGCCGACGTTCGGCGGAGCGGGCGCCGGGACGGGGACGAAGTCGCAGGTCCACGACGTCGACTCGGCGCCACCGTTGTCGATCAGGGTGTGGGCACACACCGTCACGCCGTAGGTCGGGCTCGACGCACCGGTCGACACCCACGAGTTGCCGACGGCCGTCCAGTACGGGCTCAGGGGACCCGACTTGGTCGTTGGCATGCCCTTCGCATCGAAGTTGAGTTCGGCGCTGTTGGTCATGACGGCCGGAGAGCCGGGAGGCGGGGAGACGAGCTGGACGACACACAGGATGCTGACGGTCGATCCACGGGTGGCCGTGCCCTGGTTCACCACCGAGATGTTCGTCGTCTCGGTGATGGCGGCGGGCGAGACTCCGGCCGATCCGGCGGTCCCGACCGACATCGCTCCCACGACGAAGGTGGCGAGCGCCACAGCAGCGGCGAGGGCACTGGTCCTGGTGAGCATGGTTCCTCCGTTCCTGTACGAGTCGTGCGAGAGTAGCCCGAATTCAGTCCAGGGACCGATGAATCCCCAGTTCTCCCGCGGCCGAATGACAGCAACGACTCGACCCCTGCCCTTAGTTCAGGTCGATGGGGCCGCACTACTGTGAGGAACATGGAGAGTGAGCGACACCTGCAGCGGGCCGAGCGACACGCGCAACTCGGTCTGCCGGTGCCGTCCGGGACGAAGCACCGGCTCGTGAAGCGCATCGTGCTGAAGCTCACGTGGTTCCTCACTCGCCACCAGATGGAGCACAACCTCGCGATGGTCGCGGCCGTCGCCACTCCGACGGCCGTCAGGAGTTCCACTGCCCGTGCCCACTCGTCGTCATCGAGGGAAGCGGTGCCGGAGTCGAACTGCACGACCGAGGACTCGAGGACTCCAAGGATCTTCCGTTCGATCGTGAGGTTCCGCCACTCCTGATCCAGCCGCTTGCGGTTGAGGACCGCCAGCGTGAGGGTGCCCTCGGAGAGACAACGAACCGCAGGACCGCGCTCGCGCACGAATCCGAGAGTCAGTGCCAGTGCGGTGGCATCGAGGATCGAGAGCATCGTGATCGTCCA